>CALFHG010000151.1 GCA_937875805.1 uncultured Nitrosopumilaceae archaeon | reverse complement strand
TCTATCTAATTAGAATTGAGAAAAGGTATTTAATTTATTATTCAGTTTCTGCTTCAACAGTTTCAGTTTCTGCTTCAACAGTTTCAGTTTCTGCTTCAACAGTTTCACCTTCAACAGTGTCAGTTTCTGATCGTTTTTCAAATTGTTGTTCAGATTTTGATGCATCAATTCGAGATTGTTTCTCTTTAGCCTCACGAACTTCTTTTTTGATAAATTTTGTAATATAACCTGCAATTTTATTTTTCAAAGTTTTAGAACGTACAATAGAAACTTCATTCAAAGCTTTTTTGTTATCAGCAAAATCTAGACCAAATTTTGCTTTGTGATCTACAAGAACTTCATATGAAAGTCGCTTTATTCTATCCACTATGCGTCTAAAACAAGGGGGGTATTTTATACCTATATTCCAAGAAATGCATTTGAATTCATTTCTAGCAAATATGCCATTTCATCAAAAGATTTACCCAAAATTTTTGAAGCACAAAAAATCACACTAGGGATAAAGCTGATTTGTCCAGATTTCATTTCAAAACATCTGGAAAATCTTACTGGACCATCAGTTTCAACAAGAATTTGAGATTCATCAGTTTTCGACAATAGAGTTTGCTTATCATTGGCATAGATTACTACAGGTCCATAAGATACAAAAAATCCCATATCCATTGCTTTTTGAAGTTGTTTTTTACTTCCATCAAACCAATGCAACAAAGCATGTTTTGTATTGTATGAAGTCATAATTTCAAAAACATCATCAAGGCTTTTTCTTGAATGAATTGATACTGGTTTGTCAAATTTTTCTGCTAAAGATAACAACGTTTCAAATACTTTACTTTGTTTTGTTGCATCTTCATCTTGTTTAACATATGTAGGATCCAATCCAATTTCACCTATTCCAGAAATATGTTCATGATGTTCTTCAATTAATTTAGAAATATTTTCAAGTTCTTCATTTGCACATTCAGGATGAATTCCAATAAAAGGTAGGACCAAATCACTTTTTTTTGCAAGTTCTAAAGTTTGTAATGAATTATTGTAATTCATGGATACGCAGCATGCTTTAATTTTTAAATATTCCATTTGCTTTAAGAGGAATTCCATGTCAGAAACATATTCAGGATCTGACAAATGTATATGAGAATCAAAATACCACGTCATTTCTTTATCAATTGTTGAAATAGTCTGTATAAATCGATTCCTTAGTGATATTTTTTCACTCATTATCTTTTTTCGGAAAAAATTAAAAGAAAATCTATGAAATCATCTGAATTGGGGTTATCTGCAATGTATAGAATTCTAAAGAAAGCAGGTGCAGAGAGAGTAAGTGACGAATCAGCAGATGAATTAAGAAGAGTAATTGAAGGGATTGCAGACAGTATTGCTAAAAGTGCAGTCGACATGGCGTCCCATGCCAGTAGAAAAACGGTGAAAGGTGAAGATGTGAAGCTGGCTTCAAAATCATTTAACAAATTCTAATCTAAAGAGTTTAATTATTCATTTTGTGTTTTTTAAAATGGTACTCTGGCAGAACGGTTATGCGTGAGCCTGCAAAGCTTATACAAGGGGGTTCGACTCCCTCGGGTACCTTATTCTACTAGTACTTGACCTTTCATCCAAGGATGTAGAGTGCAAAAATAATCATATGTACCTTTTTCATCAAAATTAAAAGTAAATGATTCGTATGGATCTAAATATCCACTGTCAAATAGATCAGAAGGTTCACCATAAAATCCTGAAGTGACACTGTGGAATGCAGAATCTTCATTTATCCAAGTAACTTGATTTTCAGAATCAATAGTAATTACAGATGGAATGTAGCATCTATCAGTCTCATCACATCCTGGACGTGAAGCTTTTGTAGGTATTATTACGTCTCCAATTACAACTACTTCAGATTCTTCAGAAATTTTCTCTTTAGAGGAATCATAAGTAACTAAACCAATCATCATAATTACATAAACTGAAACAATTCCAATTATCATTATTTTTTTTATCAAATCACATCATTTCCTTTTCAGAGTTATTACATAATTACCCGATTCTCTAAATATATAACATATTAGAAGACATAATTGTCTCAAAACGGAAATGGATTATTAGAATACATACCTGGCTCACATACATTGCTAGCTCAAAAAAACTCTAGTCCCCCTCTAGAAGGATTTGCAGAAAATATTCAGGAAAGCATTCATGAATATGCAGAAAATTCTAAAAATGAAGTAGAGAAAGGAAATAATTTTCTTCAGTGGATTTTAACAAGGGTTTTTGAGGCTACTGAAGATGATGCAGCAGATGCAATTGTAGACGGAGCAAATGATCTTGGAATTGATGCCTATCTCCCTGTAGATTTTTCAGATAACACCATTAGATTATTTCAATCAAAATACGGAACATCCCATTCTCTAGAAGCTATTGCAAAATTCAAAGAAGACGCACAAAGATTACTTGCAAAAGACGTGGTGAAAATGAGGCCCGAACTTGCACAACTTGTCACAAAAATTAAAGAAAAAAATCTAAAAATAAAATGCTGCTATGTAACAGATCAAAATGTAGACTATACAGATAATCTAGTAGAAATCATTGACCAAAAAGTGATAATTCAAAAATTATGGGATAGAATAAAAAAACCAGCAGCAGGAAAAAAATCATCTATAAAATTAGAAAGGATGTTAAGACATGAAAATACCATTCTAGGAATTTTGAAGTTACGTGAACTAACTGAATTTGTTAGTAAAAATAAAGACTATGTCTTTGAATCCAATATTAGACAATGGATGCAGTTTAAGACTACAGTTAACAAAGGATTGCGAGAAACATTACAAAGTAACCCAAGTAAATTTTTCTTTTACAACAATGGAATAACAATTGTAGTTAGTGATTTTGCTGAATTAGGTGAAAATATGATTGAACTTCATGCTCCTCAAATTGTCAACGGAGCACAAACATCAAACTCCATTTTGGATCATTCAAAGAGAACAAAAAATATGGATGGTTCAATGACGGTTACAATAATTAAAGCAGATGATGAGCAAGAACAAAATAATATTACAAAATATAGAAATTCTCAAAACTCAGTTAGAGGAAAAGATCTAGTTTCATTAATGGATTTTCATAAATCAGTAAAATCACAGTTGAAAAATTGCGGTTATTTTTATGAGATTCAAGCAGGTTCTTTTGATACAAAATCTAAATCAAAACAATCTGAGTATGATGGAGATACAATATACAATAATTATCTTCCAGATAATCATAAGAAAGTCATTGTTGCAAAAGACGCAATACAAGCACTGGTTGCAGGAATCGAACAGAGACCTACAGAAGCATACAGTTCACCATCCCAATTTCTTCCAAGAGGAAGTAAGTATGATGACATATTCAATGAAAATCTCAAAGATGATTATCGAATTTTACTTTACCCATACCTTGTGAAAGAATTTGCAAAAAAATCATTGAAATATGGAAAACAAGGAGGCCATAAAACAAAAAGATATGCAACATTATTTTATGTTGCAGTATATTTCAGAATACTTCATAAAAAAATTCTTGAATCAAAGGGAGATTTTAAAGGAGATGTGAGAAAATTAGAACCTATTTTTCGTAGTTTCAAACTTAATTCTAGAATTTTGAAGATTGCAGATGTAGTTGTAACTAAATTTCTTGAAGATACAGTAGTTGATGATGAGATTGAATTAGCAAATACCAAGCATAATTTCTTCTCTCAACATGTTTGGAATGATGCAATGCTTCGGGTGATTGATAAAAAAATCAGACAAGAAGAAGATGAAATTTTAACATTAAAAAAAATCACAAGCAGTTTATTTTAATTTCAAAGGTAGAAGTCCAACCAAGTAAAAATCTTGCAGGAGGTTTACATTGGTCAGACTGCCTACCTAAATTGAGTATAAATCAGTAATATTTAACATAATTTTTTAAAGC
>CALFHG010000150.1 GCA_937875805.1 uncultured Nitrosopumilaceae archaeon | reverse complement strand
ATTAGCAAGTTTTGTCAACCTATTGTAATTGCTGGAGGGGGTGATATTGCACGACATTATATTTCTCATGCAAGATCTTCTGGCGCTGATGAATCTACTCTTGATGAGCTAGGAATTGAAATTTCAAGACTCAATGCAAAATTGCTAATTTATGCTCTAAAAAACAAAGCATATTCACATCCACCGACCACTTTACAGGAAGTTAAACATGCAGTAGATGATGGATTAATAGTAGTTGCAGGTGGTCTTCATCCTGGTCAAAGCACTAATGGTACTGCAGCATTAATTGCAGAAAAAATTCAAGCTGAACAGTTTCTTAATGCTACTGATGTTGATGGAGTTTATGATATGGATCCTAACAAATTCAAAAAAGCAAAAAAATTCAAACAAATAGAAATGAAAAATTTGAAAAATATGTTAGTCCATGAAGATTCTATAGCCGGTGGTTATGACTTGATGGATATTGTTGCTTTAAAAATTATTGAGCGTTCAAAAATTAAAACAAGAATCCTAAAAGCAGATATAAAAATTATTGAAAAGGCAATTAAAGGTGGTAACGTTGGCACAGAAATTATTCTTCCTTCTAAATAATTAATCAATATTATTTTGAATTGTGGGTCTTGCTTGAGACCAAATTTGAATCTGATTTTCTGGATATTCAGGAATTCCTGTTTCTCTGAGTTTTTTGTAAATTGATAAGGCTTCTTCCTTCTCTACAGCCTTGGATTGTGCCTTTGTAAATCCATCTTTATCTACTATAACTGCAACATGACCATCTTCAGAACTAATTACTGCAGTAAATTCTTCTTCCCCAACTGGAAAAAATTTTCCATCAATTTTTTTTGTTGTCAAAGTTAACATGCCAAATCCAGCAACTTCAAATATTTTCATTTGTGATTTACTTGCTCTTTGTTTTCCTTGTTGTACTGCTTGGAAATATTGCACAATTTTTTGTTTCGCCAATGGTATAATAACTATCTCAACATTTAAGATATCAAGAGATGATGCAAAACCTATGAATCGTAAAATTTTTGTTGGAATCGCAATGGGTGCATTTATTGCAATTTTAGGTGGAATTCTTTTAACAGGACCCACGATTGTTATACCTACTGTAGACAGTACAACTGGAATTCAAAGTACATCAGAAGTAAAACCCATCCAAATTGAATTAGATGATATTTCAATATCTAGAATATCTGAGCGTTCAGTCACAATTGATTTAGCATTCAAGCTTTCTAATCCTAATCCCGGTGCAATGATTGTACAAACTATGGATTATCAATTATTTGAAACAAATTTTTCTGAAACTGAGCAATTCACTGGTGGTGGAATAGGTAGTAGACCTACAGGAATGGTAGAGTTTGGATCAAACTATTACGTACTACTTGGCGGTGGTGAGATTGTTCTTAAAGATTCTCAGACATTAAAAAATAGTGGAAATACTCCTGATTTATGGAAATCATTTGAAGATGATACTGCAACATGGAGAGTATCTGGTACTGTCTTTTACAATCTGAGCTCAATGACCAGCGGTCAAGAAAATGAGCTTCGTTTTGAATTTACAGAATAAATTTGATAGTATCATAATTTCTTTAAATTATGATAGTATGTTTTTAGAGGGAAAATATTCGCAAAGTTATAAAAGTCCGTTTCATTGTTTTTTATCAAATGGCAGAAGCAGGTATAGCCGCATTTGGCGCAGCAGCAGGAGTCGCAATTGCACTCGCAGTAGTGTGTTTCGCTCTTCGTGGTAAAGGACATCCAGAACCACTCGATTAACAAAGGATTTTTTCCTTTACAATATTTTTCTAATTTTTCACTAATCTTTGTTGCCAAATCCCAACATTTCTGCTAGGTCCATTTGTTTGGTATTCTTCTTTTTCATGAAACATCTTTCATAATATTGACATTCAGAGCACTCAGTTGATGGCTCTAAAATAGGAGTTTTTTGTTCTTTTAGAAGATCATTTAGAACTCGAACTCTTCGGATTACTTCCTCAAACATCTTTTTATTTCGTGAAATTGAAAATGAAGTTTCTTTTCTATCTCCAGTTAGATACACAATCATTCCATCTTGTTTATCATAAATCCACATACATGCATTAAGATAAAGAACATCATTTGCTATTGGATTTTCCAATTCATTTGTTGCTCCTCTAAATAAAAAGATAGAATCATCAATAAGCATGTCAACTTGGCCTTTTAGTTTTATTTCATCAATTGGAAATTCTTTTGCCTCACTACCGTATTGTAATTTTCTAAGTAAACCTGAGAGTAGTTCATTGAATCCTTTTCTTTGAACTTCTTGAGGATCAATTCTATCATAATATGAGCGTCTTAAACACTGTACAACTTCATGTAGATGAATTGTCTGAATATCTGCTGAATCAATATCAATTTCTAATTCTTTTCCGATAGAATTTAGTGCATTCTCAACAATACTTCTAAAATCTCTATCTCCCATCATAATGCATCATTTCCCTTTTTTGGTTTCTTATACTTAGCTCATAAGTTTGGTTATTACTTTTGAAATCTTTCCTGAGAAGGCAAGAATAACAAAATGAAGGCCAAAACCAATGATTGCTCCAATGAAAAGTTCACCTGTTAGAAAATAAATTCCTAGGAATACTGCTAATGGGGGTAGGGCAAAAATCATTGCTAAAAATGAGCTTACCCAGATGAATTTTACTAATAATTCTGTAGAAACTTCTGTTTTTTTCTTTGGGAAATTAAACATTTGAAAAATCTTACTCTTCTTCTAAAATTAATTTTGACATTGTAGTTTCAGTCGGAATCTTTTGCTCAACAGCAAAAGCAATTGCTGCCAAATTTCTAATCTCAAATGATGTTAATTTTGTAATTCCAACAATTGTTGCAAAGCTAAACATCTTTGTGAATGATCTAATTGATGTGCTGTATATTGCCAACTCAAATGCTCTTTCAAATTGGGCAATTGCATCTAACTCATTTTCTACTTGTGGAACTAAATCTTTGTATTTCGTACTTGATAATTCATTAAATGCATCTCTAACTGTAGCTCCTGCCATCATTCTTCCAAGTAATTCTTTAGCTGGTGGATTAGTATTAATTATCAAATCTTGAATTTGTTCTTCTTGCAATCCCCAGAATTTTCCTCTTATTACACTTAGAATATTGTAAAAATCAATATCCATTGAAACAATTTTTGTTGCTTCTTTATCTGAATAATTTTTCATTGCACCTGCTAGATGTTGAAATAATATTTTATCAAAATATGTGTCAAAGATTTGTAGATTTTTCTTTTCATTGTATAATGCAGCAGCCTTTACAATTTCATCAGCAAACTCAGCTGAATTCAAACTTGCAACTGCCTCTTCAAAATCTTTTGCAACTAGTGCTTTAACTATAACATCTCTTTGTTTGATTAATTCTTCTGCATGAAGATTAATGTGAGATTCAATTTCTTCTTGAGATTTTCCTAAAATTTTTCCTTTTAAAATTAATTTTAGATTTGAAATAATGAATTTCATATAGTATGCATCAAGTACTCCAGAATTTCCTGATGTTTTTGCAATTGAATAATGTATATCTGCTAATTTACTTCTAAGGGCTGATTCGATGTTTTGTGAAGAATATGGTTTTTGAACATCTGCTACTGCTTCTGCATATACAGTATTCTTGATTCTAGTGATTAATTCTTCCAAATCCCTAGATTCGGCAAGTGTTTGAAAATCAGATCTTGTAAGTAATTTACCTCGTTTACTGTATGCTTTTACTGAGGCATAGACATTCTTAGAACCGCCCATTTCGATCAATCTCCTTTACTAACTGATTTTAATGTTTGGCGATCTACACCTGAGAACAAATTCTATGTAATTTTATCTAAAAATACTACGGCTTCATCTTTTTCCTGTTTTGATAGTTTAACAAAGGCCGAAAGAATTTCTTTCTGAATTAT
>CALFHG010000149.1 GCA_937875805.1 uncultured Nitrosopumilaceae archaeon | reverse complement strand
TTATTGGGCCGGTCGTCTAGTCCGGTAGGATAGGTGCATGGCATGCATCGGATCGAGGGTTCAAATCCCTTCCGGTCCACTTATTTTTTTATTAATGAAATCATTTTTTTAATTTCATGATCCTTTTCTTTAAAAATTTCATTAATTTTTTCATCTGAAATGATAATCTTCAAATCAATTATTCCTTGCAATGCACTTTTTTTTACTTCTATATTGGAATCTAACAATGCTTCAAGGAAAACTTCTTTAGCTTCTTGAGCCTTTAGATGTCCTAATGCACCAAGTGCACATGATCTGACCATAGAACGTTCATCTTTTACAAGTTTGATTATTTCAGGAATAGCAGATACTTCATTTCTATTTGCCAATACTAGTAATACAAAGCCTCTGATGTTTTTACTGGCAGCATTCAAATTGTTAATTAAAAAATTTGAAATTTTATTTTTATTTAATAAAAGTGAACTAAATGCTTCTCCTCTAACTTCAACATCATCATCATCTAATTTTGAAATTATTTTTTCTAAAATTTTTGGATCGTCTATATTGTCCAAAGTCTCCAAAATTCTAATTTTTTCTTTATTGTTTCCTAATTCTAAAACTTTTGAAATATTTTCCAAGTTCTGACAGAATTCCTTCTTTCTAGTTAATAATGGTTAAATATTTCCAATAATTTTTCATTAAATTAGAAAATATCCTTTTAGCTTTAAATTATCCTTAAATACAAAATTTTACATGTCAATAGAAACCCACGACACCGTATTCATTGGTAAGAAACCATTGATGGCATATGTAACATCAGCGCTAATTCAATTGGCTAACGTACCAAGCGTTAACATCAAAGCTAGAGGACTCAGCATAGGTCGTGCTGTCGATGTAGCTCAAATAATTGCAAGAAAGACAGAAAATGCAGGCTACACTATCGGAGAAATTAAAATTGACTCAGAATTATTAGAGTCACAAGACGGTAGATCTAGAAACGTTTCAACAATAGAAATTGAAATAAAGAGAAGCACAAACTAGTGCACTTTACTTGAATTTTTTATTTTCTTTTTGATTTTTTGTACTTTTCTTCCATTTTTCTAAACTTTGGAAGTTCAACCAATTCGTTAAACTGATCAAAATTTACAACTTTTTGTTTATACTTTGCAGTGTTACCTGTATTTTTTAGTTCGGTTAGAATATTCATTGTTGCAAATGTATTTGCATATAAAACTGATAATGGATAGAGAATGATATTAAATCCCATTTTACTCAATGTCTCAGCTGAACTCAATGGAGTTGCTCCACCCTCAATCATGTTTGCAACTAGTGGTGCATTGATCTCTTTTCCTATCTTCTTCATTTCATCAATTGATCTTGGTGCTTCAACAAAAACTGCATCTGCACCTGTTTTCTTGTTTTGTTTTCCACGTTCAATTGCCTCATCTAATCCCTCAGTTGCTCTCGCGTCTGTTCTTGCAACAATAATGAAATCTTTGTTCTCTCTTGCATCAATTGCTGCAGATAATTTCTCTGTGTATTCTTCTTGTGAAACTACTTCTTTTCCTTGCATGTGACCGCATCGTTTAGGCCATTTCTGGTCTTCTAAGAATATGCCTGATGCCCCTGCTGATTCCAACTCCTTTACCAATTTCCAAACACTTAATGCATTTCCGTATCCTGTATCTGAATCAACAATTACTGGTACTGTCACTGCTCTACAAATTCTTCTAGCATTATCTACAGTTTCTGCAGCTCCAATAAATCCATAATCTGGCATTCCAAATAATGTGGCAGATGTCCCATACCCTGTTTGAAACATGGCATCAAATCCTACCTTTTGAGCAATTTTTGCACCTAGTGCGTCATAAACACCTGGAATCACAAGTGGTTTTTTTGATTTTAACATATTTTTTAAATTTTTCATAATTATATTCTTTTTCTGAATTATTTATGATTTTAATCATTTGAAAATTTAATGCATGTTAAATTTATTTTAAAATAAAAATACTTTATAATTATTCGATCTTAATCTCTTTACCTTTTTTCTTTACTTCTTTTTCTTGAACTTTTTTTAGTTCAGATTCTAGGAATTGTTTGTATTTATTGGTCTCCTCATCTGTCATATTGGCAAAATTAGAACTTAGAATAGACCCCATTGCAGCAATCTTTTCTAATAGATCTAATACAACAAATCTTCCAACATTTCCTAACCTGAATAAAACCTCTAATTGCTTTTTGACGATGTCATTTACTTTGTCTACATCATCTGCTGTATCATTTCCTTTCTTTGTTAGTTGATATCTTCCATCTTTGGTTTCTTCAATTAATCCTTCATCTAGTAATCTACCTAATAATGGATAAATCAATCCAGGTGAAGGTTTCCAAATTCCGTTACTTTGCTCAACTGCATAATCAATAATCTCTTTTCCTGTATGTGGAGTTTTTTTCAATAGTTCTAAAATAAAATATCTTGAAAATCCTCTAGGAACTGAGCTGCCTACTCTCTGAAACCATTCAGAAATCATCACTAGTGATATCACTAGTGATATATTTTAATATTTGGGATCATGGCATGACTTGAATCATGCCTATCAATTACTACATATTTATCCCGCCCAAAGCAAGTTTGACTGAAAAATGGTAGATTCCTTAGAATTTGACTTGATCATTTGCGGTTCTGGTTTGGCAGGTTTACGTGCAGCCATTGCTGCAGCCAGAAAAGGCCCTCATCTCAAAATTGGAGTTGTTTCTAAAGTTCAAGTGATGCGTTCTCATTCTGTTTCAGCAGAAGGTGGAACTGCAGCAGTTCTTTTTGAAGACGAAGGTGATACAATTGAATCCCATGTTTATGATACTGTAAAAGGAAGTGATTTTCTTGCAGACCAAGATGTTGCTGAAAGACTTTGTGTTGAAATGCCACAAGAAATTCACCAATTAGATCATTGGGGAATGCCATGGTCAAGACGAGATGACGGAAGAATTGATCAACGAAATTTTGGTGGATATAGTTTCCCTAGGGCAACATATGCATCTGATAAAGTTGGTTTCTTTGAAATGCAAACTTTGTATGATACATGTCAAAAATTTGA
>CALFHG010000148.1 GCA_937875805.1 uncultured Nitrosopumilaceae archaeon | reverse complement strand
AGTACAATTCATTCCTTGAATTGAATTCAAAAGAGATTGAGGATTAGGTTTTGCAAGTTCACGTGATTCATCCTCAAGAAACATAGAATTATTCAAATTGAATTTTGTTAGCAGTGACTTTAATGAATAACTTACAGATTCTTTTCCTCGTCCAGTTACCATGGCAATTTTTGAATTAAACTTTTTTTGTAATTTTTCAAATAAAATATCATTTAGAATTACATCATCTTGTTCAATCAAACCAGGTTCAGAAAAATTTGAAGTATTGTTAAATAATTTTTTGTATAATTGAGGCCCATAAAAAATCTGATCAAATATCCGATACAAAGGATTATCATGATGAGTTCCAGGATATGATAATTGTTTTTTAATATCAGAAATATCAATTTGATTTTCAATATATCTCTCTACAGATATAATTCCACTAGAATCAGAGTTTTTGATTACATCAAAAATGAAACTAGTTTGATCTTTTTCTAGTTTTTTAGCAGCAACAAGGGAAATTATTGCAGCATAAGTCAAATCGACTTCATCATTAAATCCTCCAGTAGATTTGAATCCATCAATAATTTTAAAATCAACATCAATGGAATCATCAATTTTTGCTAGATTTTCTAAAACATATCGAGTTGTTTGAATAATTGCTAAATCATATGATTTTGTAATATCAATTAATACCCCGTCGCAATCAAAAATTACTGCATCTATTTCATTTAGTATTTGAATTTTAGAATCATCAGTGTAGATTCCTTCAGATTTTTTTGTTAAAGTCATCCCAATAAATCACGAATAGCCAACAAGAATTTTGAGTTCATTTCTTTTGTTCCAATTGTAACTCTAAGACATCCATCATGATTTCCAATTTTACCTAGTTTACGAATTGAGATTCCCTGCTCAGCAAGTGCCGAATAGATACGTTTGTAGGCACCATGAGCATCAAAAAGCACAAAATTAGCCTTGGAATCAAAGACTTCAAAGGCATCAAAAGTTTGTAGAGTTTCAATTATTCTTTTTCTTTCAATTTTGATTGTACTAACAGTATCTGTCATTAGTTTTGATTTTTCCAATGCATAGATTCCAGATTCAATAGTAATTGTACTAACAGGGTATGGATATTGTAAAACATTCATAAAAGTTTCAGTGAATTTTTTACTTGCAATAAAATAACCTAATCTCAATCCTGCCAATCCAAATGATTTGGAAAGTGTTTGAACAACAATTAAATTATTTTGAGTCTTTATCATACTTGAAAGAGAATATTCACTAAATTCACCATATGCCTCATCAATTATTACAAGACCTGTAAAAGATTTTACAAGTTTTTGTAATTCATTTTTTGTAAATTGAAATCCTGTAGGATTGTTTGGAGAATCAAGGTATAAAATATCTGCATTTTTTGATTGCTTTATGAATTCTTTAATGTCTAATTTCATATCATCTGAAAATGGAATTGCAATTAATGGAATTGAATACAGTTTACAACGTTCTTCAAAAAATCCAAATGTTGGGTTTGATGTGAGAAC
>CALFHG010000147.1 GCA_937875805.1 uncultured Nitrosopumilaceae archaeon | reverse complement strand
ACTCCCGAAGCCAGACTAATCATTGGTGCAGCAGTAATTGATGATATTTTAGCAATTGCAGTATTGTCAGTAGTAACATCAATTGCAGGTTCAGATGGAGGGATAGACAATATCGACATTACAGAAGTTACAATTACAATTTTGAAAGTATTAGGGTTCTTTGCAATAATGCTAATAGTTGCAGTACTAGTTATTCCAAAAATCATTACACCAAGACTATGGAAAGCAAAGGGAAGTGTGGAAGGAATAGCGACTGCATCATTCTTTGGTGCGGCAGCACTAGCTGGATCTATTGGGCTATCCCCGATTGTAGGAGCATTTGCAGTAGGAATGGCATTATCAACTACCAAAGTATTTGAGAAAATTGAAAACTATATTGGAAAAATAGGATTAATTTTTGCACCATTGTTCTTTGCAATTATCGGAGCCCAAGTAGACCTAAGAGCAGTTAATTTTGAAATTTTAGTCATCAGTGCAGTTGTAATTGTGGTGGCAGTTACAACAAAATTATTTGGATGTGGATTACCTGCGATGTTGTTTTTAAAAAGCAAACAACAAGGAATGCGAGTTGGAATTGGAATGATTTCAAGAGGAGAAGTAGGATTGATTGTTGCAGGAGTAGGAGTAACTGCAGGAATTCTTACATCGGAAGTATATTCTACAATCGTAATTATGGTAGCAGTTACAACTATCATCACTCCAATATGGTTAAAGATGGAATACAGGAAAGAACAAAAAAATAATGGCGATACACCTTCCAAAGTCGTAAAAACAAAACCAGACTAATTGCAGGAATTAAAAGAATCAATTAGAACTAAAACCCATCAAAAAAGAAATTGTAAAAAAATCATTAATTAGAAAACCAGCTAAAAAGAGTGTCAAAAGAAAATCAGTTAGGCGTAAATAGATATCAAATATGCCAAATTATTTAACGAATTTATGTCCAAATCTGAATGATTGTTTATGAATGATCTTGACCCCGTCACATCCAAAGCATGTAATGAGATCACTCAGAATCTTTTAACGATTCAAGAGCCAAGTAAAAAACAGGTAAAAGAAGAAATTATAAAAATTTGTACCAAATATGCACTAGATAGAATTCCAAAAAATTATGAAATATTATCAATGGCAAAAGAAGGGGATTTTGATAAATTAAAAAAAGTATTGATAAGAAAACCAGCTAAAACAGCATCAGGAGTATCAGTAGTAGCATTAATGCCAAAACCATATGCGTGTCCTCATGGCCGATGTACATATTGTCCCGGAGGAATTGAATTTAATTCCCCTAACAGCTATACAGGAAAAGAACCATCATCACTAAATGCAATTGAAAATAAATTTGACCCTAAATTGCAAATCACATCAAAGATTAAAAAATTAATTGCATTTGGACACGATCCATCTAAAATGGAAGTAGTGATAGTTGGTGGAACTTTCCTATTCATGCCAAAAGATTATCAGAAAGATTTCATCAAATCATGTTATGATGCATTAAATGGAACGGATTCAAAAGATTTGGAAGAAGCAAAATCCAACAACGAACATGCAAAGATAAGAAATGTAGGGTTTACAATTGAAACAAAACCAGACTATTGTAAGAAAGAACATGTTGATTTAATGTTAAGTTATGGAATTACAAGAGTAGAGATTGGAGTTCAATCATTACAAGAAAGAGTGTACAAAATAGTCAACAGAGGTCACGACTATAATGATGTAGTTGAATCATTTCAAATTTCAAAAGATGCAGGATACAAACTAGTTGCGCATATGATGCCAGGATTACCAACAATGAAACCAGAAGAAGACATTGCAGATTTTAAAAAATTATTCTCAGATCCAGAATTGCGTCCAGATATGTTGAAAATTTATCCATCACTAGTTATTGAAAATACACCATTGTATGAAGAATACAAGCAGGGAAAATACACACCGTATTCAGATGAGGATATGATCAAAGTACTAACAGAAGCAAAAAGAAATGTTCCAAAATGGGTGCGAATCATGAGGGTTCAGAGAGAAATCACACCAGGTGAGATCATAGCAGGACCAAAAGCAGGTAATTTGAGACAAATCGTACACCAAAATCTAGCCAAACAAGGACTTTCTTGCAAATGTATCAGATGTAGAGAAGCAGGACTAGATAACAAAAAATCAGATGGTGGAGAAATAAAATTAAACAGAATTGATTATGATTCATCAGGTGGAAAAGAAGTTTTCTTGTCATATGAAGACAAGAATGAATCAATTTATGGGTTTTTGAGATTAAGAAAACCAAGTATTGATGCACATAGAGATGAAATAAATCAAGACACCTGCATAGTGAGAGAAATTCACGTGTATGGAAAATCATTGAAGCTTGGAGAAAAAGAAAAAGACGAAATTCAGCATTCAGGATTGGGAAAGAATTTGATGAAAGAAGCTGAAAAGATATCTAAAGAAGAATTTGATGCTAAAAAACTTCTAGTAATTAGTGCAGTTGGTACGAGAGAATATTATCAAAAATTAGGGTATTCGTTATATGGGCCATACATGTCAAAGACATTGAATTAAAGAAGAGATGACAGAACAAGAAATTATCGGAAAAGGAACATGGATTGATAAACTAGCTTCAGAATTACTTGAAAGAGAAAAAGCCCTAGGAAGAAGTACAGACATACTTAGAGTAGAAAGCGGATTAGGGGCTTCTGGAATTCCGCACATAGGAAGTTTAGGAGATGCAGTAAGAGCATACGGAGTTAAACTAGCATTAGAGAATTTAGGACATAAATCAGAATTAATTGCATATTCAGATGATCTTGATGGATTAAGAAAAATTCCAGAAGGAATGCAAGAATTTGGTTTAGAGGAACACATTGCTAAACCAGTATCACTAATTCCAGATCCTTACGGATGTCATGACTCTTACGGAATGCACATGAGCAGCATTCTATTAGATGGATTAGACAAAGTAGGAATAAAATATGAATTTAGAAGAGCAGTTGATACTTACAAACAAGGATTACTAAAAGACCAAATCCATACAATTTTACAAAACAGTGCAAAAATAGGAGATAAAATTTCTGAACTTGTAGGACAAGAAAAATATAAAAAATATCTACCATATTTTCCAGTTTGTGCAAATTGTAATCGACTCTATACAGCAGAAGCTACTGAATACATTGCAGATGAAAAGAAAGTAAAGTACACTTGTCATGATACAGAAATTGGCTCAAAGATGGTCAAAGGATGTGGCCATATAGGAGAGGCAGATATAGGTAAAGACCTTGGAAAATTAGCATGGAAAGTAGAGTTTGCAGCAAGATGGAAAGCATTTGATATCAGATTTGAAGCATATGGTAAAGACATCATGGACT
>CALFHG010000146.1 GCA_937875805.1 uncultured Nitrosopumilaceae archaeon | reverse complement strand
AGAGCTGTAAAACCATCTGAAATCCGTAGTCCAATTAAAAGATCAATTGTCAAAATATTTTTGTTCTTTTTTGTTATTGGTGGTATGTTCAGCTCTGTGAATTTTGCAATTAATGGTGGCAGTATAATGCCTGATGTTGAACTGTTGGAAGAAGGATTGTTACCTTGGTTAAATAATTTCATTACTGCTAATGGCGGTGCAACTTTTTTGATTCTCACAAGTATTGGCTTGATGGCATCTGCTACTAAAAGAATTGTAGGAATGAATACTGGTTTTGTAAATAGATTAGTTACATTTGTTGGAACATTTGTATTCTTTACAATGCTTGTTTTGAGTTTTACAAAATCTGATCCTACTTCTTCTGGAGTATTCTTGTATACTTTTTATCAAGCTGGAATTGTAGGTGGTGCATTTTTTGCTATGAATCGTCTTACTAAAAACCAAAACATGTTAGAAGATTTTACAAATGGTTACTAGATTATTTCCATTTTGAAGGATCTACATAAATTCCTGATGTCTCTGTGTTAATTCTCTCTCGATATTTTACACAATCATCATCTACAAAATCATTCATCTTACATTCGTTAAAATGAGCGGTTTTGTCCCTTGCCAAATTATCTGCAAATAATACATCATCTGCTGTAAGAAGTGCAATGATGCCTATTGCTGCTAAACTACCAGCTACTAAAATCATAGAGTATCCAACCTTGGCATAATTGTGAGGGTCTTTCATTTACGGAAAATCCATAACTCTTGAATTTAATCTTTTCAAGTTAAGATTTTGCGATCTAATTGTTGGCATTAGGGAATTTTTTGGGAAAAGATGAAAAGAAAGTGCTCAAAAATACATTCATTGAGTATTCAAATTCTTCAACATACGTTTCTTGGACCAATCCCTCTTGAAGAATGGGGTCCTCCAATGGAAAAATTGGTTTACTTGGTGCTTTCTAGGGTGAATGATAAATTCGATATTGTCTATGTGGGAAATTGTGAAAAGACTGATGATGAGTCATTTTTTGTTCAACACTCACAATACAAATGCTGGGTTGAACATTCAGGCCCTGAGAAATCATTACACTTGGCAATCTTGCCCCTTTTTGAATCCAGTTCTGAACGTAGACAAAATATATTCAAAAAAATAATTTCTCATTACAAACCTATTTGTAACTCTGCTGATATTCCAGAAACAAAATCTGATTATATAGTACGAAAATCTGAAAATACAAATTTTGAATCTGATAAAGTTTCATGTCTTTGTTGTGGTTCTGAAATGAAACCTGAAAAAATTCTTGAGAAATCTACTCTGTTTAGATGCACAGGTTGTGGGTTAAGTGACACTAAGATGAATTGTTAATTTTATTTTGAACATCAAATAATTGCAAAGTTAACAAATCAATAGCTTTTTTCAAATGTTGAAATTCATTTACTGAATGCATTTGACCTTCTACTAGTGCTCTTTGGATTTTGATTGAATTTTTTTGAAATTCATCTGATGCAACAATTTCCATAGCGTTAAGTTTTGATAACACATTATCTAAATCTTTAATCATTTCATCTGATGGTTTATGCTTGTCCATGATTATGTGGTATGATTTTGATATATGAATTGTTATAAAAGATCCTCATCAATTTTTTGAATGGGATCTATGTATTGCTGACATGTACAATTTGGAATTTGGCATTTTCCAGCCTTGATTATTGAATTACTATCTGGATTTATAATGTGTATCTGATCTGTATGATGACATCTTTTACAATTCATAATGAAATCTATTTTTCTCCCAATTTTACAATTAAGGAATTAAAACGCCCCTTGCCTCAATTTTTGAATTTTTTAGTTTCTTGAGTGCCTCATTTGCACTCTCTAATGGAAATGACTGAGTGATGACCTCTAAATTATTATCATCACAAATTTTGATCACTTGCTCCATGTCTTTTGTAGAGCCAATGAGTGTTCCTCTGATTGTTTTTTCTTCAAATACTGTAAATGTTGGATTCTCTCCTACTGTGGCAATTACAATCAGTCCGCCTTTTTTTACTGACTTTATTGCAGTATCAGTAACAATATCTGCTGGTGCAAACACAATTGCAGCATCAAGTGTTCCATGCTTCTCTTTTAGTTTGGATAAAAATTCTTCTTGATTTTCTGAAAATACCATTGTATCTATTGCTCCTAATCTTTTTGCAACATCAAGATGACTTTGAGTTCTAGAAAATGCAATAACATTACAGTTTTCTACTTTGGCAAATTGTACTGCCATGTGACCAACTCCACCAATCCCAAAAATCCCTATCTTCTTGTGTAATTGTGGTTCTGCAGCTTTTACTGCTTTGTATGCTGTAATTCCTGCACAAAATAATGGTGCTGCATATTCTGCTTTCATGTTCTCTGGAACTTTGGTTGCAAAATCTTCTACTACTGTAATGTATTCTGTATATCCGCCCTTGAGTGATTCGCCTAAAATTATTGATGATTCACAGAGATACTCTTTTCCTTCTTTACAATATTGACAATTTTTACATGCTTCTAACAGTGGCGTTATTCCTGCCCTGTCTCCAA
>CALFHG010000145.1 GCA_937875805.1 uncultured Nitrosopumilaceae archaeon | reverse complement strand
AGATGCACCAAAGACAGATGCACCAAAGACAGATGCACCAAAGACAGATGCACCAAAGACAGATGCACCAAAGACAGATGCACCATCTAAAGAAACACCAAAGAAAGATTAATTCTTTTTAAAAAATTATAATTTTAAAAAATCAGTTTATTCTAATTGATACAAGTCTAGTTCACAATCAATACTACAGTCTGGTGTTGACCAATCTAAAGTATTTTCTTGTGGAATCATTCCTAGAGGATCATAGTTATCAAACTTTGTCATTCCTTGAATTGATGATAGCATTACAACTTTGGAATTATCAGAATTTGAAGTCATATCTATTTGTGAATTACTCTCATTAACAATTCCTGCTGTGAGATTTGTAATTGAATTGATGACTCCTACCGGAATGTTACTTCCTCCAACTACATACAACATTGAACGTTTAACTGAATTTAGTGGTGCATTGCCGTATAGCATTTTGAGTGCATCTCTTAGTGAATCTTCAATGTGCTGACCCTCTTTGCTAGTTGTGAGAATGTTTGTTTCATTAGATATTTCTGATGAGCCAAGTGAATTAACAACGTGCATCATTGCAGAATTTGCAATATCATAGCATGCTTTTGGACTCAAATCTGGATTGCTTTCAAGTAATGAGTCATTATCTAGTACTATAGTACATTGAGAATTCTCTCTCACTCTTTTTAGGGATACTCCTGAATTGAAAATTCTATCTTTTTCATATTTGAAAGGCATAATTGCAAAGGATACTAATCCTGTGTCTGCTTCTTTACACATCTCTGAAACTACCGGAGCAATGGCTGAGCCTGCTTTACCTGCTAAATTACTCATTAAGATCACTGTGGAATAATTTGAAATTTTTGATTTTATCTCATCTGCAACCTTGTAAGTTGAGCCTCTGATCAATTGAACAGATGGGTTTACCACTGAATCAGTTGAAATATGGACAGATGGGTTTTCTGATGAAAAATCATTCTTATCGTTACTAATTATTAGACAATCTGAGTTTAGGGCATCTTTTGCTTTAATTGCTAATTTTGAGCCTACACCGCCTAATCCTATTACTAAAATTGGTTCTTTAACTTGAAAACTCATTTCTGATCTTGTTTCCTGATTTAGATAAAAAACCTTCTTACGTTTTTTTAATCAAATTTTAGATCGAAAAAATTTAGCTTGCGATCTTTCCAATCAATCTTTTGACAGTAGCATTTGTGATCTCAATGATATATGATTGACCGATGTCTACCTTTTCCTCAACTGTTATGGGCTTGTAAGCAAAATTTCTACCCTTAATCCCCTCATCTGTCATTTCATCAAATAGGACTTTACCTTTCCAACCGATCCATTTTTGATTGCTCTTCATTGACAATTTACTGATCTGTTCAAACACTATCTTACTTCTTCGTTTAACTTCTGCAGCATCAATTTGATTCCATTCAGCTGCATCAGTTCCTGGTCTTGCACTATACTTTGACAGATTTACTACATCAGGTTTTGTCTCATCAAGTAATGTGATTGTTTTCTGAAATTCTTCTTCAGTTTCTGAAGGAAAACCTACGATGATATCTGTAGAAATAGTAAAGTTTCCAAATCTCTCTCTCACTTTATTTACAATTTCTCTAAATGTTCCAGATGTGTGACCTCGTTTCATATCGTTTAGTACTTTGTCACTTCCACTTTGTACTGGAATGTGTAAAAATTTGAAAACTTTGTCATTATCAAAAGATTTGATCAGATTTTCTTTAATTCTTGGCATGTACATTGGATTCATCATACCTACTCTAATCATAAAATCATCTGGAATCTCTGCAACTGCATTTACAAGCGTTGGTAAATCAGTACCAATATCAAATCCATAACATCCATTGTCTGTAGATGTTAGCCACACTTCCTTACACCCTTCTTTAATTTCCGTTTGAACTTGTCTTACAATGTCTCCTAATCTATAACTTGAAAGATCTCCTTTGGATAACTTGGTTTGACAAAATGTACATTCACTCATACATCCACTTGCAATCTCTACAATTCCTACAGCTGGATTTAGTCTAACTTTGGGTAGCCCAACTTTTGATAAATCAGTGTCTTCCAAAGCAATTTGTTTTCTTCCAGCTAATGTTGAATCTATAATTTGAAGTGTTTTTCCTAACGAGTTAGGTCCCATTAGGCTAGCATTTCCTGAGAATTTCTCAACATTTTCTTTTTCAGCCTTTGGGAGGCATCCAGCAACAATGAGTGGTTTTGATTTTAATGAGTTTATTCTATACATCATCTTGTTTGCAGTTGAATCTTTGACTGAGCATGTGACTACAATGTTTAGATCTGATTCTGAAGAATTATTTGTTAATGTATGCCCTCCATTTTGAATCAGTCCTGAAATCATTTCTGAATCTGCAAAACTTGCAGAACATCCATAAGCTTCTACGAAAATTTTTGCCATGATCTATCCGAAAAGAGAATCAATCTCTTTGTTACTCATTAGTTTCTTTGAAACAACAAGTTCTCTGATCGTTTTTCCAGTTTTTAATGATTCTTTGAAAAGTTCTGCAGATTTTAGGTATCCAATTTTTGGAGTTAACAGTGTGACAATTACGGGACTATTTTCAATGTCTTCACGTAATTTGTCTTTATTTGCCGTTAGTCCATCTATTAGATTTGCAGAAAATATTGGAAGGAAATTTTTAAGCATGTCTGTTGATTCTAACATACACTTTAGCATTCCAGGAAGCATAACGTTTAGCTCAAACTGTCCACCTTGTGCTGCACAAGAAACCGATGTATCATTTCCAATGATGTTAAAACAAATCATGTTCATACATTCAGCTAAAGACGGATTTACTTTTCCAGGCATAATAGATGAGCCTGCATGCACTGCTGGAATTCCTAATTCTGCTAATCCTGCAATTGGACCTGATGCCATTAGTCTAATATCATTTGCAATTTTTCCAATTTCTATTGCCAAGTTTCGTAAAGTACTTGACAAATTTGCAACTGCAAATTTACTTTGTAAAGCGTGTTGCATATCTTTTTCTGGTGTTAGTGATAACTTTGCAATTTTTCCAAGTTCTGATATTGCAATTTTTCTATATCCTTTTGGAGTGTTGGCGCCAGACCCGACTGCTGTTCCGCCCAGTGCAACATTT
Organism: uncultured Nitrosopumilaceae archaeon; assembly: GCA_937875805.1. Classification (GTDB taxonomy): domain Archaea; phylum Thermoproteota; class Nitrososphaeria; order Nitrososphaerales; family Nitrosopumilaceae; genus Nitrosopumilus. Next base: position 3,848 of record CALFHG010000145.1, on the reverse strand, counting down.
TGTAATTCTTTTTGTGCAGATATGATTTCATTTTTTGCTTTAGTTATTGATGTGACATATGCTGTAAATTCACTACCTAATGTTACTGGTAATGCATCCATTAGGTGAGTTCTTCCAATTTTCTTAAATGTTGAAAATTGTTTTGCTTTTTTAGATAAAGATTTTATTAAAATTTCAATAGCAGGAATTGTTTCTTTAAGATTCATCAAAATTGCAACATGCATTGCAGTAGGATACGTATCGTTACTTGATTGTGACATGTTGACATGGTCATTTGGATGAAGGAATTGATATTGTCCTTTTTTCTTATGTAATACTTCTAATGCCACATTTGAAATTACTTCATTAGAATTCATGTTAAATGCAGTACCTGCACCTGAATTTATCATATCTACTACAAATTGATCAACATATTTTCCAGCTAAAATTTTATCACATGCTGAAACGATGGCTTTTCCACGTTTTGTATCCATTGCTTTAGTTTTCATATTTGCAACTGCTGCAGATCTTTTTATCATTACAAATGACTTTATCAAATTCTCATGGCTTTTGTTGCCTGTTACATGATATTGCTTGATTGCTCTTCCAGTGAATGCTCCATAGTATGCGTCAGCTGGGATTTTGACTTTTCCAAGTGAATCTTCATCCATTCTAAATTTCATGTTGACTTTACTGAATTTTTCCTATTATTCATTCTTTTTCAGATAACTTCATAATTTCACCTTGCCCAATAATGGGAATTATTATATAGGAATCGTCAACCCGTTGCATTATGAATAAGCGTATTAGCATGCTCTTTACAATTGCAGCAGTAGCTGTAATGGGAGCAACCTTATTCGGAAGCACATACACACAAACCCAAATTAGTGGACAATCCCTTGACATGTCTCAAATGGACGTTAATGTCATTGATGAAATCCGTAATATGGGCGGTTTACAGCTAGTAATGCCTCAAGCATTCGCAGAAACTGATTGTGGTGCACTTGCAGATACTGGACGCAACGTAGTTGAGTTCAATCTAACTGGTGAAAGTGTCGAACTTCCAATTATGGGAGGAAAAACTTACAACGCCATGACCTTTAGTGGACAAGTCCCAGGACCAACACTAAGAGTTACACAAGGTGACGTTGTACAAATGACACTTTCAATTCCAGCTGATGAAGTTACTGGTCACGGTAACGACATGCACGCATCACAAATGACAGCATTAGCTTTTGATTCAGTTAACCCTGGAGAGACAAGCCAATACTGTTACATTGCTGAATCCGCAGGTGTTTTCAAATACCACTGTTCTGGTGTTCACTTAATTGGAATGGACCAACACGTATTTTCCGGCATGTACGGAATTGCAATTGTTGATCCAGCCAATGGATACAAGAAATTAATGGTAGAGAAAACCAGTGGAAGCGGTGAATTAGACAGACAATTCTACGATGCAGACGCATTAGAGTTCCAACTACAGTTCAACCAATTGTATCTTAACGAAGATGGCAATTATGATGCAGGAGCAATGTTCCAACATCATAACTCTGCAACCGTTGTTAATGGTATTCAATTTGGCTATGTTCCAAACATGTTGCACAACATCCTTCTAAAGGGTGATGCAAACAAAAACATCTTTGTAGCACAACCATGGAATGGTCTTGAACTAGAAAATATGCAATCACAACTCTTGTATGTTGAAAATGATCAACATGTAAGACTCTTTGTTGAAAACCATGGTAATGAACCATTATACTTCCACATTGTTGGAGAAATCTTGGATAGAGTTACACAAGGCAACAGAGTTCAATCTGCCGCAACTGAAACATGGTTGCTTGGTGGATCACAGAACATGATTGTAGATGTAGTATTTGATGAACCAGGAGCTTATGCTCTAGTAAACCATGACTATGCAGCAATTTACACTGGCGGTATTGGTCTATTCGTTGCAGGTGATCCATTTGGATTAAACCCAAGATTGATTGATGCAGGTATCTTAACTGATGCTGTACCATCATATGCATACGCATTAGGTAACCCAAGTGATGCTGTCCCACCAATGGGAGCAAACAGTATTGCACATCCAGCAGTAAACATTCATGGTCTATACACTGATGATGTCGTTTCTGAAATGAAAGATGCAGGTATGATTCCTTTATGGGAAGTAATACCAACATTACCACCAGTACCATAGATAGGTACTAACTTCAATCTTTTTCTTATTTTTTACTCTTTAACTCATAATGATTATATTCGGTGAATAAAGGAAACCATTCATGAGTTTTGAAGATTCTGTATTAATTTGTGATGTAGTAGATCCTATACTGAATAAAATTTTGACAGATAACGGATTAAAGGTTTCATATGAACCTGAGATTACTCCTGAACAAATTTTAGATAAAATTTCCACTTTTAATATTATAATTGTTAGAAGCAGAACTACAATTACCAAAGAAATGATTGAGAAAGCTGACAATTGTAAAATAATTGCTCGTGTTGGAGTTGGATTGGATAATGTTGATCAAGATGCAGCTAAAGCAAAAGACATTCGTGTAATTAATGCAGTTGAAGGGGCAATGAATGCAGTTGCAGAATTAGTTTTAGGTTTAATGTTGTCTCTTGCAAGACAAACTGGAAGAGGTGATAGAGCAATAAGAGATGGACAATGGCTCAAAAAAGAACTAAAGGGCACAGAACTTCGAGGAAAATATTTAGGAATTATAGGTTTAGGTAATATTGGAAAAAGATTAGGAAGACTTGCACGAGCATTAAACATGAATATCATTGGATATGATGTTATGCCAATTGATGAAGAATTTGCAAAAGAAGTTGGATTGATGAAAGCCGACTTGAACACACTTTTACAAAGTTCTGATTTCATTTCTATTCATGTTCCACTTTTAGATTCTACATACCATCTTTTAGATGCAGAAAAAATGTCTACTATGAAAAAGACTGCAAAAATTATCAATACTTCCAGAGGTGGTGTTGTTGATGAAGATGCTCTTTACAACGCACTCAAAAATGGTACTTTGGGTGGTGCTGCATTAGATGTGTTTGAAAAAGAGCCTGCTATTGGAACAAAACTTGCAGAATTGGATAATGTTATTTTAACACCTCACATTGGTGCCCAAACAAGCGAGGCTCAATCATTGGCTGCAAATGTGATTGCTGAAAAGATAATTCAGATATTGCGTGGCGTTATCTAGTAGAACTTCTGCTTGAACTTTAAAAATAAGTAAAAATATTGACTTTAATGTGATTAATTGTCGTCTCTTTGTTTTTAACACCCTTTTGGAGCAATTCTAATATGTTGGATTATTCAGATATGGAAAAAATACAAACCATAAAACTGAATCATTTGCCTAATGCTAATTCATTATTGAAAATTTCATTGGGGTTGATTTTCTTTACAATACTTTCTACTGCTCTAGTATATGCTGAAACAATTCCTGTGGATGTTGACGGCACTTCCTTTAACGTTGAATATACTGCAACTGGAATGACTGTTTCAGGAATTGAATCTGATACGGACTTTATCTCTTTGATATTAACAGTTGATGTAACTGAATCAAGTGGAACATTAGATATTACACTAGATCGTTCTTTGTTAGATTCTACCTTTCAAGGATTGGATGATGACTTTATTCTTTTAGCAGATGGCGATGAACCTGTTTTCTCAGAAATTGCTACTTCTCAAAGTAGAACTTTGAGTATTGAATTACCTGCCGGTACTGAAGAAATTGAAATTATTGGCTCTGTATTTGGTAATTCTGTACCCGTTGATGTTATTTCAGATGTTGATGATGGTGCAGACAAAGCAGCAGCAGACAAAGCAGCAGCAGACAAAGCAGCAGCAGACAAAG
>CALFHG010000144.1 GCA_937875805.1 uncultured Nitrosopumilaceae archaeon | reverse complement strand
TGTGTATGACCATTAATCAGTACTTGACCAGAATGAGGATGTGCAAATGCAAAAGAAGATGTAAGTGAAAATGCCATTACAACAAAAATACTTGCAAATAAGATTACCTTGAGATTCATATTTTTCATCAAATGTAACTCCTTAAAAAATTTGTTAAAAAGAGTCAATTACAGATTTTAGATTATCTGGAATATCTGGAAGTTCTGTATGGCTTTCATTATTTTGAATTATATCAGGGCCAATCCTTCTGACCTTTTGAGTTCCAATTAATGTATCAATGCTCCTTTGAATATCTTTTTCAGATAAAATAGATTTTAATTTTTCAACAAGTGTATCTTCATTTTCAAATTTTTTAATGCCATATTGAACAATAATCATTTTTTCATTCATAGAATAATCAGTCATTTAAAATTACAAATTTGTGCAGAGTAAAAAACATTACCTACTATTTGAAAAATTTTTTTTCTAATTCATCAAGTTTTGGAATTCCTGTAAACTCTAATTTCTCATTGATGACTAGTCCTGGAGCAGTGAATATAGGATATTTTTGCAAATATTCAGGGTTTTCTGTAACATCAATCAAATCATAAGTTATTCCAAGTTTGTCTAACATTTTTTCTAAGATACTGCAATTAGAGCAACCAGGAGTAGTTAGAACTTGAACTTTCATGATTCTAAAAATTGATCAGGGTTTTGCTCAAATGCCCACCTACAACTAGCACAGCAAAATCTATACTCTTTGTCTTTATGCATTAATGGTTCTCCTTTTTCTCCAATTTCCATTCCACATACTGGATCCTTCAAGTTACAATCTCCTCTTTTTTGTGAAATTTATACCAAATTATTGGAAACACAATCAAACCAAACAAAACTATTGGAACATATTCCATTGGAATATTTGTTTCCTCTTCATGTTCATGTTCTGGCATTTCAAACTCAGATGGCATTGGAGACATCTCGACTAAGTTATTCCATCCTTGATGGATGAATGTTTCCTCATACCACTCGTGTCCCTCTGGCAAACCGTTGATTATCAAAAATGCACCAATAACAATCAACATCCATCCTGTTACATTTTCAATTTTAATTTTGTTTGTAGTTAGTCCTTTAGTGACGCTTATTCCTAGAATTGCCAACACAGACATGAAGATTAGTGGGATGGCTCTCCCTATTCCATGCACTAAACCAAGTGATGCACCAATCTCAACACTTCCAGCTCCTGCGATATAGATCAATAACCAATAAAACAATGGATTTGGGCATCCAACTCCAGCATTGCCTAAAAGCAATCCCATAAAAAATGACTTTGAATAATCTCCACGTTTTTGAATAAATTTTGGTGTACCAGAATATGATGGCATCTTTAAGGAGATTAATTTTAACTGGGACAATCCAAATGCAAAAGCTGCAATTCCTGCAACAAGAAACATTATTGTCGATATCTGATCAAGTGATGCTGCTACACCACGTAGTGCTACACCTGCACCATATG
>CALFHG010000143.1 GCA_937875805.1 uncultured Nitrosopumilaceae archaeon | reverse complement strand
GAACAATGTAGTTAGAAATGCAAAATCAATCAATACTAATTCAAATATCCCTACTGGACAAATTGGATTGGATCCTGATGCTTGGCCATTAATCCAGCTTTATTCTTTTGACGATGTCACCATCCAATACAATCCTGGTGGTCCATCACAACAGGTTTCACTTGAATATGATGACATGCAAAACATCTCTTTGAATATTGACAGAGATCTTTATCCTAAAAATGCTGAAGTTTTTTTAACTGTATATGATTTTCAACTAAACCAGGATCCAACTGATGAGGATTCTTGGACATTTGATATTGATTCAAATCCTTCAACATTTTATCAGGCATTTGATAATTCTGGAAATAATGATGCAAATGGAAATGCAGGTTTGGTAAATTTAATTCCAAATCTTTCAAATTTAGGTTTTGAAGATAACGGTAAACTTACTTTGGATCTTGGGAGTATTATGAGACTAAAAACAAATAGTGATCAACCTGACTCTTCAATTGACACTGATGGATCTTCAGATACTTTTTCAAATATTGTTACACTAGTTGAACAAGGACCAAATTCTGGAATTTTTGAAAGTTATGATTCTAGTGATCAATCGGTCATTGGAATTCTCAGTGATGCTTCTCGTGGGCTAACTGGAAAAATTACTTACAACAAAGAATCTATTTCAGTTTTGACAGGATTCTCGACTGCTTCTGTTTCATCTGGTAATGAACCTGTACTGACTATTGGAAATGGCGATATGTTACGTCCTGGAACAAAATATCCTGTAATTTTGAATGATCCTGATCAAAATCTAAACACCGGTGCTCGCGATGATTTGGATGTATTTAGAGCAACAGCCATCATTCCAACAATCACCATTGGAAATCCTATTACATTGGAAAATGCTAAGAATGCACAATTTCACGCTTCTTCTTCTCCTTCTCTTACTGCAGGAGTTGCTGCAACTTCATCTGTACCTGATTCTAATTCTGACCGACTGATAATTGATACAGTCACCGACGGCTCATATGAGGTATTTTCAGTAAATTTGGGATTTTCTGCTTCATCTTTATCTGCAATTCTACTTGATTCTTCCAAGTCTAGTACAAATGGAACAAATTGGATAAATTATGATTTAAGATCATTTGAAAGGGATTTGGGAGTTTCTGATTTTGATGATACTTCATTCTCTCTTTCTTTTGCAACTCTTGGATCTTCCTCTATAACAATAATTGATGCCGGTGATATTTCATCCTCACAAGGATTTATTCAAATTGATAATGAAGATGTAACCGCAATAGCAGCTAATACTGGTAACGTATTTCTTGTAATTGATTTTGACTCATCTAATAATAATTCCGGAGTGATTACTGTTTCCAGTGAAACAAATAATCAACCAATTGTTTTTGATTTCTTTTCTTTTGGATTACAAAATAATAATAGTATAAACAATTCAATCTATCGCTTTGAATTAGAAGAAACTCTAGACAATTCATCTGTTTTTGATGGTACTTTTGAATATGCTGTAACTAATCAACTAAACATACTAGACCCTAATTTTATTCAAACCATACAAACAATCGATGATGAAATAAAAATTATCATTATAGATAAACTAATTGATGAGGAAGGAATTACAATATCATATTCTGATTTAGATAAAGTAGGTCTATCAACTACAACTTCTACAAAATTTGATGTTGCTACAAATTCTGGTACTGTTTCTGCTAGTTCTACAACTTTTAGATTTGGTCAACCTGTCACTCTCGTTCTAAAAGACTCTGATCTTAATTTGAAAAGTGATACTATAGAAAGTTATCAAACAATCAATGATCCGAATTCTGCTAATGTTGATACTGTAGGAAAAGACGGTGAAATTTTGTTAGAGATAAAACTCAAAGACATTCGTTACAAACGTTGCACAATAAATGGTGTTGACTATGGAGGTTTGGGTGCTACTGGTTTCTCTCTAGTTGAAACTGGACCTAGTACAGGAATTTTTGAAGGTGTTTTTAAAATGCCCTCAAAAATATGCAACAAATCTGGAACTGAGTTGATTTCTACAGCCGGTGGAAGCCTTGATGCAAAATATCATGATTCTAGAGATAGTTTTGGAAATCCTAGTATTTTCAGTTTATTGAGGGACAAATCTACTTCATTTTACAATACTCCACAACTTAGTGCATATGATGTAATAAAACCAGATTCAGAAAAAGTTAAAGAAATTATTCTTACTGGAAGTATTGATAATCATAGAAGAGGAATTCCATTATCTGTAGATATTATCTCTCCTGATGGGAAAATTCAAAATTTTGCTGCAACATTATCTAGTAATGGCAGCTACAAATCTGTAATTTCAATTAATGAAAATTCTTTATCTGGTATTTATGAAATTGAATTATCTTACAATAATTCATTTGTAAATTCAATTTCATTTACAGTTTCTAATCCTGCAATTCCTGGATGGATTAAAGACAATGCACGATCATGGTCTTCTGATGCTGTTTCTGATTCTGAATTTATTGATGGAATTGAATATTTTGTTGAAAAAGGACTCATCATCATACCTAACGAATCCATCTCACCATCTGAACAAGAAATGCCTGAATAAGCTGCACCTACTCCACCTGGATTACCTTCT
>CALFHG010000142.1 GCA_937875805.1 uncultured Nitrosopumilaceae archaeon | reverse complement strand
GACGAATCATATAAAAAATTAGAAGAGGTACTTGCAAGGCATAAATCACATCAAAATGGTTTGATTTACCCTACAGGATATATGGCAAATCTCGGGGCAATTTCAGCTATTGCAAGAAAAGGGGATTTAATTCTCAGCGATGAATTAAATCATGCAAGCATAATTGAGGCATGTAAATTAACTGATGCCAAAGTTTCAATTTACAAACATAATGACATGGAAGATTTAAATAAAAAATTAAAACAAAATGGAAAAAACAAATTTGTAATTACTGAGGGAATTTTCAGCATGGATGGTGATGTATCACATTTGAAACAAATTACTGAAATTGCAGAGAAATCAAAAGCAATCACAGTTGTCGATGATGCACATGGGGATTTTGTTATCGGTAAGGATGGTAAAGGGACGCCAGATTATTGCAAAGTTGCAAAAAAGATTGATGTATACATTAGCAGTTTAAGCAAAGGGCTAGGATCATTTGGAGGATACATTACATCTCAAAGAAATGTTGTTGATTTATGCATCAATAAATCGAAATCTTTTATCTATACATCAGCATTACCTTCTTTTTTGGTAGAATATTCATTCAAAAGATTTCAATCAAATAGAGAAGTACAAAAGAAAAAACTGGAAAAAAATACAAAGCAACTCACAGACGGACTCAAAGGGATAGGATATGAGATAAACTCTCATTCACAAATCATCCCAATTATCATCGGAGATGAGAAAAAAGCCATGGAGTTTGGAAAATTTTTGTTTGATAATGGAGTGTATGCCCAGCCAATCAGGTACCCAACGGTTCCAAAGAATCAAGCAAGATTACGAATTTCAGTTACTGCATGGTTATCAGGCACAGAAATTGAAAAAACGCTTGTTACATTTGTGAAAGCATATAGAAAATTCTATAATTAACGCATTGCATCAAAGCCACCAATTGCAGGTGAGCCAATAATTACTGCAAAGATGACAATAATTCCCAAAGCTATTCCAACAATGATAAATCGCTTATTCATATCAAAATTACCCCCATCCCAGTTAAAAAGGGATTGAAAATTCCATTTTAAATTTGGAAGAAGTCTTTAAAGTCAAAATTATAAATTCAAAGTATGGCAGACCCTACTATTCTAGTAGCACTACTTGCAGGTCTTAGCTCATTTATTGCACCATGTATTTTACCAATGATCCCAGCATTTCTGGCATACATATCAGGAACAACTGTAACAGAGTTAGGTTCCAAAAACGGAACAGTTCTTTCCATAAACAGAGTAAACATTATTTTTAATACAATATTTTTCGTGTTAGGATTTTCAGTGGTATTTTCCATATTGGGCGTCATAATCAACAGTGTTCTCTCAAATGCAGCCAGTGAATTTACAGAAAGTCTAAACATGGTAGCCGGAGTAATCATTGTTTCATTTGGAATATTTTTATTATTATCTACAAAAATTCGCTCATTAAATGTAGAGAAGAAATTCTTTCCTAAAAATTCAAAATCAAGTTATCCAATGTCATTTGTATTTGGTTTAGCCTTTGCAGTAGGATGGACACCATGTGTAGGCCCCATACTTGGAACAATTCTCA
>CALFHG010000141.1 GCA_937875805.1 uncultured Nitrosopumilaceae archaeon | reverse complement strand
GATACAGTTTTGATAATATTTCTCATATTTTGAACGTTCAGATTTTTTCCATTCTTCAAATGGCTTGTCAACTAATTTTTCATATCCCCCAATTGGATTTCCTTTTGTTGTTCTGAATTGCTCTAACTCTAACTTACCTTCTTCTGTTTGCATCATTTCTTTGAATTTATTTTCTTCAATTTCTTCTGGAGTAACATTTGGTGGAACCCATTTGTACAATCTATGAAATAGATCTTTGTCATCATCAACAAATCCTCTCATATCAAACCAAACATCAAAATCTTCTTTTTCTAACCCAGATTTTTCACGTTTGTTTAAAGCAATTGGGATAAGATGAGAAATTGTATAACCTATTACCAAAATGTTGAATGTGTTGAGAATCTTTGCAAATGTTTCTGCAGGTGATACATCTTCACCTTCAATAATTGATAAATTTTCTCCAAATAAAACTCCCGTTTGTATATGTACATTAATTGTAGTGATTAATGCGATTGCAAAAAATGGTAGAATTGCTCTTCGTACAAATCGAGAAAGGTGTGGTCTTTGATAATAAATTTTTTGAGAGCCAACCCAAGTAGAAAATTTACTATAGCCAATAGATATTCCAACTATTCCTATAATCATTATAGAAAATGCAATTTGAAGTGATTCATTTGATGCTAAAAGCTGTGAAACTGTTTCAAACTCTCCAATTGGAATTTGTGACAAGTTTTCTTCAGCCATGTATAAGCACCATTCTAATCAAATTCATGTTCTAGAATACAAAGGTAACCTCTATTACCATTTCTACACCATTTTTTATAAAATCAATAAATTTTATGCGTAAAAATCTTGTAAGGTTTAACAAGGGTAATCATACTAATTACAAAATGACCTACCAAGAAACAGTATGGACTAATTCACCATCTCTGAAATCTTATACATTATCAAATTTTCGTACACTTCCACAAATTCAAAAACTAAGTGAAGAAACTCAATTTGAAATGGAGGTTGTAGGAAATGTTTTACCTTTCAAAGCAAATAATTATGTCGTTGAACAATTAATTGACTGGAATAATATTCCAAACGATCCAATCTTTGTCTTAACATTTCCTCAAAAAGGAATGCTAAAACCAGAACATTATGAAAAAATGGCAACTGCCTTAAAAAATAATTTAGATAAGAAAGAAATTACTGTAATTGCAAATGAAATTCGTTTACAACTAAATCCACATCCTGCAGGTCAAATGGAACTAAACGTTCCAACATTAAAAGATGGAACCAAATTATTTGGAATGCAACACAAATACAAAGAAACTTGTCTCTTTTTCCCTAGTCAAAGTCAAACATGTCATGCATATTGTACTTTTTGTTTTAGATGGCCACAATTTGTTGGTATGGATGAAATGAAATTTGCCATGCAAGAGGGAGAACAATTGGTTCAATATGTAAGAGAACATCCAGAAATTAGCGATGTGCTTTTCACTGGTGGCGATCCAATGATAATGAAAGCAAAAATTTTCTCAAAATATATTGATGCTCTAATTGATGCTAAACTTCCAAATCTCAAAACAATTAGAATTGGAACAAAGGCACTAGCATATTGGCCATACAAATTTCTAACAGATTCTGATTCTCAAGAAATGTTAGATATTTTTAGAAAAATTACTGATAACGGATTGCATCTTGCATTTATGGCTCACTTTAATCATTTGAATGAATTATCAACTGATGCAGTAAAAAATGCAATTAAAGAAGTAAGAAAAACAGGAGCACAAATCAGAACCCAATCTCCTCTATTGGCACATATCAACGATGATGCAGAAATATGGACTAAAATGTGGAGCAAACAGGTTCAATTGGGATGTATTCCATACTACATGTTTGTAGTTAGAGATACTGGGGCTCAACATTATTTTGGAATTCCTCTGGTAAGGGCTTATGAAATTTTCAAAAAAGCATATTCTTCAGTTAGTGGATTAGCTAGAACTGTTCGTGGACCAAGTATGTCTGCTACTCCAGGAAAAGTGCATGTAATTGGAACTGCAAATTTAAATGATCAAAAAGTAATTGTTTTGCGATTTTTACAGGGTAGAAATCCTGATTGGGTACAAGTACCATTCTTTGCTAAATATGATGAAAAAGCAATTTGGTTAGATGATTTGAAACCAGCACTTACTGAAAAATTCTTCTTTGATGATGAGATGAAAAATTTCAAAGCAACACATCCAATTGAAGATTATCCTGAATCTTAGAATTAACCTGACCAACTTGACAATTCTATCTTACAAGACACTATTAGTAAAATAACTTGTAAAAATTATTAAATTGAACATAGATCAAGTATTACAAACTATTAAAGATGAAAGTATATCATTCATAGATTTTTGGTTTGTAGATATTTTTGGTGAACTTCATAGTGTTGGAATGCCAAGCTATGCAATTGACAAAAATAGTTTTGTAAATGGTCTTGAAAAATTAGATGCAAGTTCTATTGTTGGATTTAAATCTGTGAATAATTCAGATATGATTTTATTACCTGATCCATCATCATTTAGAATTCTTCCACAAGAATATGATCCTGGAACTCGTAAAAATGCAAGAATATTTTGTGATCTTTACGATGGTAGTACAAATAAAGAATCTCGATATAATCGGGACTCGAGAGGAATAGCACGTAAATCATCAGAAAAACTTCAGGAATTTGGATTAACTCATACTAATTGGGGTCCTGAAATAGAATTTTTTGTTTTTGATGCCATCAATGTTTATCCATCACCTTATGCTGCAACTCATGCTGGAGGAGGTTCAGGCTATTCTATAGAATCTAAGGAATCGCCATGGGCAAAAGGAAATGTAAGTACTGCAATATCTTTCAAGGAAGGATATTATCCATCACAACCCAAGGACACCCTCGCTGGATTTCGAAAAGATGTATGTGATGATTTGTATCATTATTTTGGAATAAAAATTGAAGCTGAACATCATGAAGTGGCAACTTCTGGTCAATGTGAAATCAATCTAGTTTATGATGAAATGATTACAATGGCTGATAATGTAATTGCTGTCAAAAATTTAGTAAAAGTTAAAGCAAAAAGAAAAAACAAAGTTGCAACATTTATGCCAAAACCTATTTTTGGTGATAATGCATCTGCTATGCATACTCATCAAAGTTTATGGAATAAAAATACGAATGTAATGTATGATAAAGATGATGATTTAGCACAGATGAGTCAAACTGGAAGATATTATGTTGGAGGAATTCTAAGTCATGCTGCAGCATTATGTGCAATTTCAAATCCTACCACAAATTCTTACAAACGTCTTGTTCCTGGATTTGAAGCACCAGTCAATGTTTGTTGGGGATTAGCTAATCGTTCTACTGCTGTTAGAATTCCTATGTATAACAGAAATCAAGAAAATAGTAAAAGAATTGAATATCGTGTACCTGATCCAACTGCCAATATCTATCTTTTAGAGGCTGGACTGTTGTTAGCAGGATTGGATGGAATAAAAAATAAAATTGATCCGGGAGATCCTATTGAAGAAAATGTATACAAGCTTTCTCCAGAAAAGAAAAGAGAATACAATATTGGTTCTTTACCTATATCATTAAAAGGCGCACTTGACTCTTTGGCTAGTGATTCTAAATTTTTAGATGAGGTTTTTACAAAAGATTTCCTTGAACAGTATTCTGAATTAAAATATAAAGAATATTCTGCATTTGCACAAACTCCTACGGCTTGGGAAGTTTCAATGTATGCAGATGCATAATTGGTACAAACATCAATTATTCTATGAAAATTAATAGAACATTTTTAAAATCAAATTTTGTTTTCTTAATATGAAATTAAAATTATTAATTTTATTCATGTTAATTATTCCAAGTTTAGCTGGAATTGCATATGCTCATACAATTGATTCTGTAGGTGATTATAGAGTAGAAATTGGTTGGATGAATGAACCAGTTGTCTCAGGAGAAACTAATGCCGTTGAATTCTATGTTAGTCCCCTAGAACATGGTATAGAACTTGAAAATCAAGTTTTTCAAAATGGAATTACAGGATTAAAAAACACAGTAAAAATCAAATTGCTTTTCAAGGATGAAAGTATTATACTTCCTTTATCACCTGATCATAATATTCCCGGAAAATATTATGCATTTGTTAATCCGACTGTCTCAGGATTTTATCAAGCAAATATTTTGGGAACAATTGTTGATACTCCGATTAGTCTATCGATGCATCCACCAAAAGTTGCTGAACGATCATATATTGAATTTCCTGAACCTTCTGACATTACAATAACACAAATGATTGATGGACATACTGCATTAATTGAAGATCTAAATGATCTTAAGGAATCTGTAGATATTCTAGAAGAAACACAATCAAACAATGGAGGATATGCTGGTATTGGAGTTGGACTTATTGGAATTGCTATTGCAGTAATTGCACTTGTAAAATCTAAGAATTAATTCGAATTTGATATCTCAGTATTTTTTTTAAAAGAATATTTCAATAATATTGGACCGATGAATATAGTGCCTAAAATTACAAAAATTAATGTTGAAAAAATACTATCAGAAATAATTCCATAAGCTAATCCTATTCCTGCAGTGATAAATGCAATTTCACCTCTAACTATCATTCCATATCCTATCCTCAAACCTTTGTTTTTGTCTTTGAGAAGAATAATAGCTGGAATTCCAGAACCTAAAATTTTACTAAAAACTGCAATTATTAAAATTACTGAAAACAAAACCAAATCAATATTTATAATATTTGAGATATCTACATGTGCACCCATTATTGCAAAGAAAAATGGCGCAAAAATAATTTGTAATTCTCCAACAAATTCTCTAACTTGTCTTGCTAATTTTGAACCTGCAAGTCCCATTCCTGCTGCAAATGCTCCTACAATAGGATTAAGGCCTATAATTGAAGCAATAGCTGCCATACCAAACGCTGATCCTAATGCAGTTCCTTGTTTTGTTCCACGAGATTCAAGAGATGTTGGTTTTGTTGTTGCTATTGCATGAACTATTTTTGGAAGTAAAAATACAGCACTTAACAGTAGAATAATCCATAAAATTAATGATTCTGATACTTCAAACAATACTGTCTCTAGTGATGGAATAGAATGTGCAATTACTATAGAAATTATAGATGATAGAATAGCTAATCCTAGTACGTCATCAAGTACTGCAGCATTAACCAAAATAGTTCCCTCTTTTGTTTTTTCTTTTCCTAATTCTCCTAAAATTGTTACAACTGCTGCAATACTTGTTGCACTAAGTGTTGCTCCAATAATCATTGCAACCATCCAATCAATTCCAAATAAAACAGAAATCCCATATCCCAGTCCTAATGGAACCATTACTCCTGCTGTACCGATTATTACAGCTTGAATTCCTGCATGTTTTAAACTAGAAAAAGTAAAATGAAGACCAGCTGAAAATAAAATTATAATTCCAGCAATTTGCCAAAATGACAACATTAAGTCACTTAGTTCTACTAATGGTCTATCAAAAAATGATATCAAACCTCCTAATGCAAATGGACCTAAAATTATTCCACCAATTACAAAACCAATTATTTCAGAAATTCCAAAGTGTTTACAAATCCTACCTAACATCATTGAAGGAATAACTAAAATTAAAATTCCTACTAAGGTTGGAATTGCATCAAATTCTGTTACCATTAAGAATTAGGCTTAATCTGAATTATTAAAACTAATTTCAAGAATCAAATTTGAATATATCATTGAGATTTAGGCTTGTAATTTTTTGAAATCTTGTAAAAAATTGCACCAATTCCTATAATTGCAATACCTACAACCACAACTTCAATTCCAAATTGGAATGCCATATACACTGAAATTCCTACTCCAAATAATGGAAGAATTGGAAATTTTCCAATATTGATAGGAACTTTGAATTTTCGTTCAATATCAGGTTCTGTATAACGTAAAACAATTACAGCTAAATTTACAGCAGCAAATGTAATTACAATTGCAAAAACTGTAATGTTTGCAACAATAACAATATCTCCAATCAATGTAAAAGCAATTGATGTAATTAGAATCACAATCACAGCCATCCAAGGTGTTTTTGTTTTAAAATGAACTTTTTCTAAAATAGATGGAAATACTTTTTCTTTTGCCATACCATAAAAAATTCTTGAACCTGCAATGAGTGTAATCAAAACTGTATTGGTAATAGCAAAAAGGGCAATAGCCGAAAGTAGAATATGTGCCTCTGATCCTAAACCTCTTTCTGCTACTAATGCAATTGGAGCAGCTGAAGTTGCAAGTTCTTCCCAATTTACAACTCTAACTACAGCTAAAGAAACTAGTATGTATAAAATTCCAGATATCACAACTGAAAGAATTATTGCTTTAGGAAGTGTTCTTTTAGGTTTTTTTACTTCCTCTGCTATGTTTGCCATATCTTCAAATCCAATAAAAGCAAAAAATAGCAAAACAAATGCAATTATAATTCCTGAAAAACCAGTTGGACTTTCAGTATAATTTACAGGTTCAGGATTAGCAAAAGTAAAACCTATTATGATTATCAGAATCAATCCAGAGGCTTCGATAATTGTAAAAATAGTATTTGTCCATGCTGATTCTCTAATTCCAATAAAATTTACTATTGAAAGAATTATCAGCAAACCAATTGCTGAAATAATTATTGGAATGTTTACAAATTCAGCAAAATATCCACCAAATCCTAATGCAACTGTTGCAGCAGTAATTATGGATGTAATAGCAGTTAGCCAACCTATTAGGAAAGCAAAAAAATTATTTTTAAATGCATTTTTTATGAAAACATATTCAGCTGCTGCTTTAGGAAAAATTGATGATAATTCAGCATAACTAAATCCTGCAAACAATGCAACAATAGAACCCATTACAACTGCAATCCAAACAGAATCTCCTGCAAAACCAGCAGCCTCTCCAATTAGTACATAAATTCCAGCCCCAAGAATTAGTCCAGTTCCATACATTGTAAGTTGGAAAAGACCCATGTGGCGCTTTAATTCAGACATATGTCACGTCCTAAGAAATTAGGAAATTTAATCCGTATCCTACAACGTATGCTACAATTGCAGCAATTCCACCAATGATTAATGTATTAACCCCTGAACGTAAAACTGATTTTTTTACAATCTTTCCTTTTATCATACCAACTAAGAAAAATGCAGCACAAACAGATACAATGGAATATGTAAAAGCTTCAGAATTTAATTCAATTCCCATTATCATGAAAACCATAAACGGAATTAATGGAATTAATCCAACAAGATTAAAACCGATAAATGTGCTGGCAGAACTAACTAGAGGGCTTTTTTTATCCTCAATTAATCCTAATTCTTCTTTCATCATTGTATCTATCCAAACTTTTCTTTTTGATGTAATTATTCGTACAACATCTTCTAGTAATTCATCTTTGAATCCTTTTTCTCTGTAAATATCTCTAATTTCTTCTCTTTCTTGTTCTTCTAAATTATCGATTTCCCATTCTTCTTGTCTTCTCTTCATCTCAACAAATTCATTTCTTGCCTTTGATGCTTGATAATTTGCAGCAGCCATTGAAAATCCATCTGCAAACAAATTTGCAAATCCCAAAATTAAGATAATTGTTGATGGTAATGACGCTCCCATTACACCAGCAACTATCGCAAAAGTTGTTACTGCGCCATCTATAGAACCATAAATAAAATCATCAAAGTGTATTTTCATTATATTATTATTCTTTATTCATTGTTTTAATGTATTTCAAATCTTTAATAAATTTAAAATCTATTTTTAAAATATTATTTTGCAAGAGCCTTTACAATGTCAGTTTTACTAATTATTCCTGCAATAGATTTATTCCCATCCAATACTACCAAACCACTAACATTATTTTCTAAAATTAATTTACAAGCATCAGATAAACTTTGATTGAATTTGATAGTGATTAATCCCTCAGTCATAACATCTCTTGCTAAGGAAATATTTCCAAATCCTTCCTTTGAAAGAAATCCTTTTCTCATTTGATCTGAAATTGTAAACCCTGAATCATCTTCATCACTTCCTAATTCAATAGAAATTCTGAATAAATCTCTAAATGATATTATTCCTACTGGTTCTTCATTTTGATTTTTCACAATTAGTCTAGAGATCTTTTTTTCTAACATCTTTCTTACAACCTTATACAATGGTGCAGCAGTATGTGTAAACTCATATTCATGAGTCATAAAATCTACCACTTTTTTTTCATCAATAATATTTTCTGCATAATAACTTACAAGATCACTTTTTGTAAAAATTGTTTTTACTTCTTCATTTTTACCAATAGATAATGAACTGATACCTTTTTCAATCATAATTTTTGCTGAATTTTCAGGAGTTATTTCTTGATTTACAAATTCAATTGGTTTCATAATTTTAGTAATTGGAATATTATCAAGACTTTGATTTGTGGTCTCAGAAAATAAAAACAATCCAATATCTTTTTCAGTGATTATTCCAACATGTTTTCCATGATCTGAAACAACCAATCTGCTAATCTTTGTGTCTAATAATGACCTAATCGCATCTGAAATTGTAGAATTTTTCATTATGGTAATTGGCTTTTTTGAAATATCTATAATTGACAATTCTTAGTGTAACAAATTTTTCTATAAAAGGGGAAGATATAATTTCCAAGATTGATTATAATTTAATTTTCAACTTTGATAATTAATGGTCTTCTTATATTCTAAAAATTATAACTCAAAGCATGGCCAAGTTTAAAAAAATTCTAGTCCCTCTTGATGGATCTCCAAATTCTATTCGAGGATTAGATAGAGCTATTGAAATTACAAAAGGTGGTGATGCTGAAATTACGGGATTTTATGTATTTCATTTACCTATAGCTGCAGGAATAAAATATACACAAAAAATGAAAGATGAGGCACAAAATAAAGCTGTTAAAGCTATTGGTCCTGCAATGAATAAAGCTCAAAAGGCTGGTGCCACGTTCAAATACAAAACTGGTGGCGGACATACTGGTTCTGAAATTGTTAAATTTGCAGAAAAAGGAAAATTTGACATGATTGTTGTTGGTGCACGAGGTCTAGGTGGAGTAAAAGAATCATTTCTTGGAAGTACATCAAACTATGTCATGCACAAAACAAAAGTTCCAGTATTAGTAGTAAAATAGTTTAATCAGAATTTTTTAGATTTTTTCATATACTTGATATTCTATGTAATAACCTACAAGTATAGGAATTTGAAAAAATATCATTGGTGTAGAATGTGGTAGAAAATAATTATGATATTTTAGGAATTGTAGAAGGTTCAACTGAAAAAGAAATTAGAGATGCGTTTAGACGATTAGCACTACAATTTCACTCAGATCGTGGAGGAGAAAATGAACAATTTATTAAAATTAAACAAGCATACGATGATCTAAAAATTGGTAAGAAATATCCAGAGACAGATTATGAAAAATTAACAAATTCTAAAGTTTATTCAGGTGATTCTGAGGCTGATGTTCGAAGAAAAAATCAGATTTTAGGTCAAGAATTATTCAAAGAAATGAAAGCTGCAGAAGAATGGGCTTCAACATTAAATAGATCAAACTCTACTGGATCACGATTATTTGGATCAAAAACTCTTGGTGAAATTGAGTTAGAACGAAAAGCAACAGGAGCTTTATCAATAAAAGGAAATTTTATGGCAGGAAATTTAACTTATGATGGTCCAATAGTAATGCAAGGTAGTATTTCTAGTCCGTCGTGGACCCAAGAATATAAAACAAATATTCATCTAACACATGGAGATTTTAAATTTATCAATCCATTAGAAAATAAATATAAAATTGATAATGGTGCTAAAATCATTGTAGATAATGGTAACGTAGTTGTTGGAAATATTTACGGTAGAAAATTTCGAGTTGAAGATTCTGTACGTGTAGGTGTTTTCCAAATTCAAGAACATAGAACTCACATTTCAGCTCTAAATGGAAAAATTATTGCGGAAAATCTTACAAATACTGTATTACTTGAAGCTGATTCAATTATTGTTTTGAATATAGAAGATGATGTAATATTATCTGCAAGAGAAATTTTATTTTATGGAGGAAAATTCACTTTTGATTCAGTTATTGAATTAAAACAAGGTGGGTCAATACGATTTTTTGAGAATTTCTCTATTCAAGGTCTAAGTGGTGATGCAATAATCAAACTAGAAAATGGAAAAAAAATACGATTATTTGATCTTAAAACTAAAAAAATAAAAGATTTAGCTGATGAGTTTGTACCTAACAAAGAAAATTACAACAAAGATGATACTATGGTTGGTCATGGATTTACAATTACATATGAAATGCTAGACAATCTCTCGCTGAAACCTACCAAAAAGCAAAAACAAGGTTGGGCTTCAAAATTTGGATTTTTCAAAAAATAATTGGGTTTGAAACTTATTTTTATGCCTGATAATGATCATTTCTGATAAATATAGCTAATTTTGAAAATTATTTGTGAAAAAGATAGAGGCTATAATTAAACGAAAAAATTTTTCTACAATTAAAACAAATTTGAATGTAGTTGGCACATACATTATTGATAAACGAAATTTAGATGATAGCAATATTTACGATGAATCGCAAGGTTCTCGTGTAGGTTCAACTAGCTTAAAGTCAATACCACTGGCAAAAATCGAAATGGTAGTTTTAGATAAAGATGCAAGAAAAGTTGTTGAACTTATTTCAAAAAATTCAGGTTTGTCAGCAAAACATGGAGGGAAAATCTTTGTTTCTGAAATGGAAGAAGTTGTAGACATGGAAACTCTTGATGGACAACAAGATCTTGAAATGTCTTCAAATGAAAAACCAGAATCAAAACCATTACCAAAGCGTAGTAGATTTGTTCCGTTACAAAAATTTACTCTACATAAATTACAAGTAACATATGAAGAGAATAAAGAATCACTTAGAAACGATTATCGAATAAAGTCTTTTAGTGATTTTGTAAATTATTGTATTA
>CALFHG010000140.1 GCA_937875805.1 uncultured Nitrosopumilaceae archaeon | reverse complement strand
GATTGATTCTTTTGTAGTTTCAATATGTTAAATTTAATTACTCTAACTTAATTAAAGTTTCAGATTTCATTACCATCTGTCGTTCCTTTCATATATTCCCCCTACTTGTACCATCTGTCGTTCCTTTCATATATTCCCCCTACTTGTTGAAAAATGTTGTTTTTACATTTGTGTGAGATATTACCACCTTCATCAACTAATCCCACACATTGATTCAATGGAATATAATTAGAAAATTTGAGTAAACTACCAATAGAATCATGTTTATGAAGTTTGGAATCATAAAATGTCATAACAAATTTTTTCTTGCAAGGGGGATCTTTGTGGGGATCGCCAGTTCCTAGACTAGCACAATCACCAAGAAATAAATCAGTTTTCATAGGATAATTTGAATTAGCAGGGATATGAATATTTTTAACAATTATTGGAATATGTCCATAAATATGTAAAGAAAAAACACCATCAATGGCTTGATCAGGATTAGAGTTAAAAACAGAATAATAACCTGAATTTAACCCAAAAGAATTGAGGGTTATGTCTTTACTGCTAATTCTTTGTGGTTCGTGAGGGGGTTCTACGTTTATAATTTTGGTTAATTCTTGAATAGGTTCAATCAATGGTTGTATTGCTATTTCAATAGGGATTGTCCATGCGTTAATTTCAGTAGTTGGAATAGAAATAGGGATTGGGTTGTAGGGTGTTTCGGATTCAATTATTGAATCAAATATTATAGTTTCGGATTCAATTATTTCTTTTATTTCTTTTTGCGTTACAGATACAGGTTCAAAATCAGAATTTGTGTCTATAAAAATAATATCGTCATTATCCATGTCGGTTAAAATAAAAATACTTGCAAATAGAAAGAAACCAACTGGAATTAGTATTGTATATCTCATATCATGCAATAGAGTGGTATAGTGTCCATAACAATACTGCAACTATCATTCCTGCCCATACCAATTTGCCTTTAGATTGAAATGATCCTGCAACTGCAACTACGAAAAATGCAATGATGAATGTCTTGAACAGTTCTTCAGAACTTGCGACAAGTACATTTTGGAAGATAATTTCACTACCTAAATCTGAAAATCCTTTGATTGAAAGTCCGATTTCTGGAACTGCAATAGGAAATGTTGCCAATCCTGCAACTTGTTCACGAAGAAGAACCACTACGGAATTGTATATTCCATGAGTTAGAATTGGAACTAGAATAGAGTGAGTAAGGATAAGCTGTATTCCCATTACTATTCCTGCAAGGAATATTCCTACAAACGGTGCAGGGTTTTGGGTAATATCAGGGGAACCGTTGTTGTATGATGTTGCAAGGTAAGAAAATATTATGACCAATACTAATCCTAGTGGAACCAAAAGTAATTTTTTAAACGTAATATCCTGCATAAAGAATAACTTTACGTTGTTATTTTGTAGTCTTGATTTGATTTGTGGCGATATTAACCAAAGTAATACCAACATGGTCAAGGAACCAATGAATACAATAAAGAAAATTGTAGTTGCACAGAACTGCACAGATTCGCAAGAAGAAACGTTTCCAAGTAGGAAAACCATGACAGTAATGATTGCCAAACCAAAGTAAATCCAGTTTGTGATACCTGTGGATTTTCTATCCTTGTCTAAAAATGTGTTAAGATTAAACTTTGTTCTC
>CALFHG010000139.1 GCA_937875805.1 uncultured Nitrosopumilaceae archaeon | reverse complement strand
ATTACATCGAGCATTTACGGCATTATTGTTTGATGAGGATGGAAGATTAATTCTTACAAAAAGAGCTAAAGAAAAAATGTTATGGCCCAATGATTGGGATGGGACGTTTGCAAGTCATCCAAGAGAATCAGAAACATATGTTTCATCAGGAGAAAGAAGAATGCCTGAAGAATTAGGAATTGATGGCACATTAGATTATTTACATAAATTTGAATATCATGTTCCATACAAAGATGTGGGATCTGAAAATGAAGTATGCGGAACTCTAATTGGCATAATTGACAAATCTACAGAGTTAAAAGAAATTGAAGGAGAGATTGATGAAATTAAATGGATTTCATCTAAAGAACTAATTGTAGAATTAAAGAAAAATCCACAAATCTATTGTCCATGGATGCTTATCGCATTGGAATTATTAGAAAAATCGGATAAATCTATGCTTGAAAAGCATGCAAATATCTTATCTACATGGATGAATAGTGAAATGCATGATGAATTGCAAAAAGCAATTAAAATTCATCTACCAGATAACAAATGGAGATTAGTAAATGAATAAAACTAAACAAATAGAAAAAAATGCCAAAATAGTAAACAAATATCTAAATTCAAAATTAAAAGGGAATCCAAAGAAACTCTATGATGCAGCAGGACATCTAATTGTGAATGGTGGAAAAAGACTTAGACCATACATGGTAATCAAAAGCTGTCAAATTTTAAAAGGTAAAGTATCCAATGCAATGCCTGCTGCTAGTGCAGTAGAGATGGTTCATAATTTTACATTAGTTCATGACGACATAATGGATAATGATGAAATACGTCATGGGGTTCCCACAGTACATAAAAAATTCGGTATGCCAATTGCAATACTTGCAGGGGATGTTTTGTTTTCAAAAGCATTTCAAATCATTACTGATTCAAAATTATCATCTAGTGCAACTATTCAACTAGTATCTAGGCTTGCTAAAGCTTGTGTAGATGTATGTGAAGGTCAATTATTAGACGTAAAAATGGCTGAAGAAAGAAAAATTCCATCACAAGCAGAATACATCACAATGGTTGGTAAAAAAACTGCAGCCTTGTTCGATGTATCTTGTGCAATGGGAGCAATTTGTGCAACAAATAAAGTAAAAGACATCTCAAATCTTTCATCATTTGGAAGAAATCTAGGAATTGCTTTCCAAATAACAGATGACCTCATCGGAGTGATGGGTGATTCCAAGGTAACAAAAAAACCAGTAGGAAATGATCTAAGAGAAGGGAAGAAATCTCTTCCAATTCTCATGGCAATAAAATTAGCAAAAGGTAATGAGAAAAAAATAATTTTAAAAGCATTTGGGAATTCAAAAATATCAAGAAATGATCTGAATAAAGCCGTAGATATCATTAGATCTTTAGGAATAGAAGAAAATGTCAGAAAACAGGCTCTAAAATATGCGGAAAAAGCTGAAAAATCATTAGAAAGTTATTCAGGATCTGCAAAAACAGAGTTAATTTCATTATTAGATTTTGTAGTTAAACGTAGTGTGTAGTTGTAAAAGGTAAGAAGTAACATGACTGAAGAATTAAAAAAAGAAATTAGAAAAATGGCTCTTCAAAATGCTTTTGAGCATGGAGGAGAAACAAGAGATAAAATAATTTTAGGAAAAATTCTTGGAACAAAACCAGAATTTAGAAATAAAGTAAAAGAAATTTCTAAAGATATTACTGAAATAGTTTCTTCAATTAATAAATTATCATCAGAAGAGCAAGAAAGTGAAATCAAAGAAAATTTTCCAGAACTTTTAGCACCTAAAGAAAAAATTGAAGAAAGAGAAGGCCTTCCAGAATTAAAAGATGCAGAACAAGGAAAAGTCATTACAAGATTTCCTCCAGAACCTAATGGATATCCTCACATCGGACATGCAAAAGCAGCTATCATTAATTCAGAATATGCCAAAATGTATGGAGGAAAATTTATTCTAAGAATGGATGATACAAATCCTGAAGCCGAAAGAATGGAATATCATGCAGCCATCAAAGTTGGATTAGAATGGTTAGGAATAGAATTTGACATAGTAAAAAGTACATCAGATGACATGGAATTATTCTATGAAAAAGGAATTGAATTAATCAATTTAGGAAAAGCATACATTTGTACTTGTAAAAGAGAAGACATCAGTAAAAACAGAAGAGAAAGAAAAGCATGCAAGTGTAGTATGGAAGATATTGAAAAAAATAATAAAAATTGGGAAAAGATGAATGATAAATTCAAACCAGGAGATGCAGTTGTTAGATTCCGTGGGGATATGAAAGCAGATAATGCAGTTATGCGAGATCCAGTTTTGTTTAGAATTATTGAAGGAAAGCATTACACTTTAGGTGAAAAATATAGAATTTGGCCAAGTTATGATATGGCAGTTGCAATAGAAGATAGTATTGATGGGGTCACTCACGCCTATCGTTCTAAAGAATTTGAACTTAGAAAAGAGCTAATTGATGAAATTTTAGATGCATTAAAAATGAGAAAACCAACCCAAGGCTTTTTCTCCAGATTAGAATTCAAAGGTATGCCAATATCAAAAAGAATCATCAAACCATTGATTGAAGAGGGGAAAGTTACATGGTATGATGATCCAAGACTACCAACTTTAGAGGCACTGAAGAGGAGAGGAATCAAGCCAGAGGCAATACGAAAATTCATCATGTCATTAGGATTAACCAAAGCAAATACTTTAGCACCATTTGATGCACTAGAGGCTTTTAACAGAAAATTTGTTGATGCAGATAGCATTAGATTATTCATGGTTAGTAATGCAAAAAAACTTACAATAAAAAATTTACCAACATCTTCAATTGAAATCCCAAATCATCCAATAAACGATATGGGAAAAAGAACAATTGAAATTGATGAAAATTTCTACATTTCAGGAGATGATGCACAAAGCATCAAAGAAGGTACACAAATTCGCCTATTGGGTTTAGGAAATGTAGTCATTACCAAACAAGGAATAGAATTAGAAGGAGAATTTGTTGAAAATGGAGAGAGAAAAGATATCCCAAAAATTCAATGGGTCCCACAAAAAACAGCACATAAAATAAAGATGATTATTCCAAAAACATTGTTTATTGGAGATGAATTTAATGAGGACAGTTTAGAAGAATTAGATGTTTTTACAGAACCACACTATCTACAATTAAAAGAAGGAGAAGAAATTCAATTTGTTAGATTTGGATATTGTAGAAAAGATTCACAGAATCAAGCAATTTTTACTCATAAGTGATGTAATATGAAAATAGCACGATTGTTACGCGATAATAAGGAAACATATGGTTTTGTTAACGGAGATAAAGTATCCACTAAAGATGAAATTACTTACTTGACAGGAGTTCCAATTCCTCAAAATATCAAAGATTTTCTTTTTGATGGATGGTATGATGAAATTAAAAATAAAATTAATGATTTACCATATGGAGAAAATATTTCAAAATACAAATTATTGTCACCAATTCCTAATCCTAACAAGATAATTTGTCTAGCATTTAATTATGTAGATCACGCTAAAGAACAAGGATTACAAGCGCCAGAAGATCCCGCATTAGTAATAAAACCAAGAACTGCATTAAACAGTACAAATTCAGACATCGTATGTCCAGACTTTGTTACACAATTAGATTATGAAGTTGAATTAGCCTTGATTATTGGCAAAAATTGTAAAAATATTAGCGTGGATGATGCATTTGATGCAATATTTGGATACATGATATTCAATGATGTTTCAGCAAGAGACATTCAACTCAAAGATAAACAATTCACTAGAGGAAAAAGTTTTGATTCTTTTGCACCTTGTGGACCATGGATTACAACAAAAGATGAAATCAAAGATCCTCAAAATCTCAAAATGACAACCAAAATCAATGGAGAATTAAGACAAAATTCTTCATCAAATAATATGTTTATTAAAATCCCAGAAATTGTTTCAAAAATTTCCAAAGTAATGACACTAGAAAAAGGAGATATCATATCTACTGGAACACCCGCAGGAGTTATGTTAAACAAACCAAATGCAGTATTTTTAAAAAATGGAGATAAAGTGGAAATGGAAATAGAAAATTTAGGGAGTTTAAACAATACAATAAAAATTGTTAAATCAAATTAAACTAAAAATTTTTTCATTAAAT
>CALFHG010000138.1 GCA_937875805.1 uncultured Nitrosopumilaceae archaeon | reverse complement strand
TTATCACTCACTATCTTTGATAATATTTTGTTAATAATATAGATTGACTTGTAGTGAATAGTATTTTCATCAAAGAATAAAGATTACATCGTATTCAAGATGCAAACTTGTCACGAGGTTCAATCTCAAGGGATTTGTTAAAGCATTCCATAGATTCCTCATATCTTCCCAAACTTCTCAATGCAATCCCTTTGTTATTCCAAAGGTCAGGGTCATTTTGATTCAAAAGAAGTGCTTGCTCAAAAAAACCAAGAGCATCATCAAATTGACCATCATTCATTAATGATTGTCCTTTTTGGACTAGTTCCTCAATTTTATCCATAAATTAACAAAGACATCATTTCTATTAAATTTGAAAAAAATTAAAAGTACAGATGAGAACATCAAACAAATTTACACATATATCGTGAAAATTTAAATAAATTTTTCACCACAATACAGTATGGGTATAGATGAGACAGATGAAAGAATACTCAAACATCTACTAGTAGATGCAAGACAATCAGCAAGACAGCTTGCACTAAAACTAGGCATGTCAACAGTTACTGTATTAACTAGAATCAAAAAATTAGAAAAAGCGAAGGTAATACACGGATATACTGCAATTATTGATCATGAAAAAATAGGATATTCATTAACTGCAATTATTGAAATCGTGGCAAAAAATGACAAAGTAGTCAAGGTTGAGGAAGAGATATCAAAATTTGAAAATGTTTGTGGAGTATATGACATTACAGGTTCAACAGATACATTAGTTATTGCAAAATTTAAAGAAAGAAAAGAATTGAGCAAGTTTGTAAAGGGCTTGGCAAGCATTCCAAATGTGGAAAACACAGTAACTCATGTAGTTCTAAATACTGCAAAAGAAGATTTCAGATTATCATAGGTATTAAAAAATGAACCAATTCAGTATTTTTGT
Source organism: uncultured Nitrosopumilaceae archaeon (assembly GCA_937875805.1). Classification (GTDB taxonomy): domain Archaea; phylum Thermoproteota; class Nitrososphaeria; order Nitrososphaerales; family Nitrosopumilaceae; genus Nitrosopumilus. The sequence continues at coordinate 4,171 of CALFHG010000138.1, read as the reverse complement.
AATTTCAATAATGATCTTTGGAGGATTACAAACAGTATATGCACAAAATAGTAGTCTAGACATGGAATTAGAAGTAACTGACGAAGAAAAAATTATTCTGTTTTCAGGTTTTATAATTGCAATATTGACAGTATTTTTATTTCTAGCACGAGACATAATTCTTCGAAGAAAGACATCATATGACAAAGAAGAACTAGAATCAAAGAAAGATAAGACATTTGAAAAATATCATTCAGATTGGGGGGATGACTATGAAGAACTAGGCCAGAGAAGAAATACAATAGAGGATAAAGAATTTAGAGAGGCATCAAACAATGATGAGCTACCAAACTATTATGAAATTATTGGAGTTACAAAGGATGCAACATATGATGAGATAAAAAAGAAATTCAGAGAACAAGCAAAAAAAACTCATCCAGATAGAACAAAAGAAAACTCTGAAAAAGAAATGGCAGAACTTAACGAAGCGTATGAAGTTTTATCAGATAATGAACGTAGAGAAAAATATGACAGATATCTTAAAGTAGATTAAACATAATCTAACCTTACAATAATCATACCAAGTTCAATAGAATTAGGAGTCTGAACACTGTTAGTTAAATTTGTAAAAATTTCTAGAGGAATAGATTTGCCTTTAGATTCAATGTTTGTAGTAATTTTGAGTTCGCCAAATTCAGTATTGGGCCCTAACATTTTCTTTGTCAATAATGGAACAACAGAAAGATCTTCTACCACACATTTCATTTTGTATGCAAATTTATCTGAAAAATATACACCACCACGAGTAGTCGGCTCATTTACAGGGATTGGGGAATTAGTTATCGAGGTGCTAGAAATAGGATAAGTGTCATCATTGACATAAAGTGTGAATTTTGGAGAGTTTTTTTCATTAAATTCCATTAGTTTTTCCAGTAAATCTTTGTTAAATGGCATTCAAAAATTACAAAATGATAATTCTATTGAATCTTTCTAGATACAGCAGGTGAAAAAACAGAAATTCAAATCAAAGAGATCATATTTAAAAACTTGAATTCTGATCTTGTAGTATTGCAGCAATTTGCAAATACACATTCTATGAGAAATGAAATTCTCAGCATAATGGCTAAAAACGGATTAGACCAGGATCATTACGTTGAAATGTTAGATTATACTATTGATCTGTTTGAGAGTCAAGGTCTTGGAACAGAGTATTACGGTTATCACAACATCAATCACGAGTTAGAAGTAACATATGTTTCACTTTTAGCAAAAAATCAAAATAAAATTAAATTTACAGATGAGGACATAAAATATCTATACGTAGCAGCGTTGTTTCATGATTTTGATCCTCAAAAAAACGTAGATAAACCTCACGAAGAAAGTGTTTTGAAATTTATTTCAATGGATAAAAAACTACGTCAGCTAATCAATGATGCAAAAATAGATTTAGAAATAATCAAAGTTTTAATTTTAAGAACAACATATCCTTGGAGTGGAAAGATAAGAGAGAATGCAGAAAACCAAATCAAAGAATGTTTCAATAATTCAGACATCACTAGAAATAATTCACCATACCAAGAACACATTTTGGAAATGGGACAGTATCTCTCAGTAGTGGATAGAATTAGTGGTTATGCTTTAGGAGATTTTGCAAAAGCAATGGAGATGGCAAAAATGAATGCACATGCATTAGCATGGAGACCATCATTAATTGTAAGAAGTTCAGTAGCATATTTTGAAGAAATATTAAACAAAGAAACAGATATGGCAAAAGGTATTCTTAAAGTACTTCCAAAAGAAATGAGGAAAAATTTCTTTGACACAGTTTTATCATTTATGAAAATTAGACAACAAGAAATCACAATACAGGCAAACCATTTGTATGAAAATCTAAAAATGATTCCAACAATAGAATCAATGACCACAAGAGGAGATCCTAATTTTACAAAAGCACTATATGAAATATTTTTGGAATTGCCATCACCTCTTCAATTTGAAAAAGAAAATTTTGAAAAATCAATTAAAGACCCAAAAGTAATCATCAACACTCTAAGACTAAATGACAAAAATGGAGAGATTGTAGGATTTTCAAAGGGAGGACCACTAGAAAATTACAAACTTAGAGAGGAAATTAGAGATGAAAATTATGGTTTGGGAAATACTATATTTTTAGAACCTTTGGCATTGAAAATGGGGTATTGGGGATTAAAAGGAGGAAGCGAAATGCGCCACATGTTCATCATGCAAGCAAATTCCATGAAATTCGAATTTTTAACGAGTTTTGCATTGCGAGATGTTATCAGAGCAAGAATAGACAAAGAACAGGCAGAATTTGTGACGTTATTTGATCCTGAAAGATGGGATTACTATAGAATTAAAATCTAGGTAAATTTCCAACATACATCCTAACTTGGAAATTTTAAAGCAGAAAGGCTTTTGTAACTAAAAAAAAATCCAGAAATTGTGATAGGTAAGAGCATAGGATTACTAGCAATACTAGTAATTATGATTAGTATTGTCCCAGCATTTGCACTAACAGAACTAGAAAGAGCATCAATGGAGGATCCAAGATTAGAAAATGCATTCGGTACACCAGTTTCAGATAAAATTAATGTAAATCAACAAATTCAGATCTCAGCAGACATTACAAATCATCAAACAAAATCACAAAATTTTGTATATTTTGTTCAGATTAAAAATGATGTAGACACCATAATATCACTTGGGTGGATAAGCGGTCAACTAACACCAGATCAAAAACTAAGTCCGTCACTATCATGGACACCTACAGAATCAGGAGAATTTATCGCAGAAGTTTTTGTTTGGGAAGGAATAGTGAATCACAAAGCATTGTCTGAATATACAACATTACAAATCAGAGTAAGCTAAATTTCAGCAAAATAATTTCAAAAAAAATCACATATTAAAGAAATTCGAATAATTTGTTCCTAAAATGATCAAAAAAAAGTCAGATATGAAAAATATTGGTTTGCTACACAATAAATGAGGTCATAGGTTTGTCAAATAGTTAAAAAAGTTCAACAAGTTCTCGCTAATATCACCTTAAGCATAATGCAAGTATGACAATAGGATATTGTGTAAAATGTAGGGACAAACGAGAAATCGGCGGCCCTGCACCATACACCATGAAAAATGGTAAACCTGCAATCAAGGGTACATGCCCTACATGTAGTACAGCCATTTTTAGAATCGGTAGTGGATAAACTTCTCACTAGAGAAATTTAATACTCCCATTCAGCAGCAAAGCCATTCCAAAGCGAACGCATTGGAGATGGATCTTTTTCTATTTCTCCAATAATTCTATTTTTTAGCACAAAAAAGAAATTCTCCAAAGCATCAATACCACCATCAGCAAATAGTTCTTGACCAATCTCAGTGATTCGTTTATGTTTATCAGTTATCTCTGAAGAATCAGGATTCTGAAGACAAAAAGTCATCAAATCAAGCAATTCTTCTTCCAGCATGAAATCCATTACAAATTATTAAAAAACACAGTATGATTTAGGCATTAAGATTAAAAAGAAAAAAGTTCAGTTTAGACGTCTATAGATCTCTTTGAACTCACAAGCCAGATCATATGATAAATTTAACAGATGTGCTAATTGATTCATCGATGTTTTATCACGTCCTAACTGTCGTAACAAAGTCAATGCCTTTTGTGGAGAATTTGGAGATAGTGAACTTTGTCCAGACCATGTTTTAAAAGCATCATTAACATCCAAACTGAAATTTAAAACAAATTCTTTCCAGTTAGGCATTGCATCAAGAGCTTTTTCACTAAGAAGAACACGAGACAATTCACGAAATTCATTTTTCCTATCAAGATACAACATGTCAAGGGATTGTTGAATTTTCTGCGGATGGTATTCTTCTGAATTCAGCATATACATTCCTGTAATACTCATAGTATAGTATTCTCACAATCAAAGATAAGGTGGATGGATGATTCTCTGAAAATTTGTTAAAAAAAATGAAAAAAAAATTACAAATGTAAAGAAAAAAAAGATCTTATTGGAATGGGTCAATAAACGGACAGTTAACAATATGGTCACTATCCATTGGACGCGCAATACCAATGTCGATCAAACCAGCTTCATTGTATGCGTTCATATCATTAATGGTTTCTAGTAATTGTGCATTTTCAGGATCATCCCAACCAATCATAAAGATT
>CALFHG010000137.1 GCA_937875805.1 uncultured Nitrosopumilaceae archaeon | reverse complement strand
GCATGTCTCATATCATGAGTTAACTCATGAATGTATAGATCAGTGTATGCTTGTTCTCCATAAACAAGACTAAAGATATGACCTTGATCAAATCCAACAACAAATAATCCTGCTGCAAAGACAATAGCTAATGCAAGTATTGCCAGTTTTGAAACTCCAGTTTTTGAAACTGCGATTTGACTAGATTCAAACATAAAAAATTAGATTATTTGTTGATATTAAAACTCTTGGGTGATGAAAAATATCAAAAAATACAAATTCAGATATACAGATCATTGGGAGATCTAGATTCTGATCTTTTGATATAAATTTTATAAAAATTAGGATTAAATGATAAATTTATGAATAATATCAAAACTAAGTTTCTTAAATAATCACATCAGAAATACTGTCATAATTTAGAGTAATTGTTAATGTCATAATTATCTCAAATTATTACTTAAACAAAAAGAAAATCAGATTTTAATTGTAAAGATAGATAGAAAGTATGATATCATGAATAAGATACTTTAAAAAGATAATATCTTCATTAAAACCATGGATTTTACAGCCAAACTAAAACTAATCCATGCTAATTTTTTCTTTGTAGATATTGTAGGATTATCAGATACGACAATGTCAACAAAAACACAAATAAAAAAAATTGAAACATTAAATCAACTAATGTCAGAATGCCATGCATTCAAATCTGTTCCATCAGAATCATTGTTACTACTTCCAACGGGTGATGGTTGTTGTCTTGGATTTTTACAGGGACCAGAATTACCTCTACTGCTTGCAATTGAATTACACGAAAAACTTGCAGTGTATAACAAAGCAAAAATTCCAAGTGAAACAGTAAGAGTTAGAATTGGATTACACAGTGGTAACTGCTTTCTTGTAGATGATGTACTTGGAAATAGAAACACATGGGGTCCGGGAATCATTTATGCCAGAAGAGTCATGGATTTTGGAGATGATGCACACATACTAATGACACCCACAATGGCTGGAGATTTAAGATCATTATCAGATGAATATAGACAAATAATTCATCCAGTTCACGATGTAATACTAAAACATGGATTTACAATGTTATTGTATTCAGTATTTGGGGATGGTTTTGGAAATAAAAAACATCCGCAAAAAGGTGCAGATACTAGAAGTAGATATGGTGAGGAAACACTTCGTCTACAAAAAACCACACTGTATCCTTCAGTCACTGTTGATCTTAGCGTTATTGATCCAAAAAAAATGCGTGTACAACACAAGAGAACATATGAAGTTGCAAATACATCAAATGAGCCAATTAAAAATGTCTTACACGGAGTAGCAATGGATGTTGACGTAGAGGACATCAATGATCTCAACATCCAAGTTTATGATGAAAAAAATAGAGAGTGTAAAATTACCAGCATTAATGTGGACAAGCCAGACTGAAAAGAATTTACAACTATGTTTAGTGATCCTATCACCAAAGGAGAAACAGGTAGAAAATACACTCTAATTTATGAAGTTGAAGAGCCTGAGAGATATTTTGAAAATGCATTTTTAATTGATTGTCAACAATTTGTCATGTCATTCAAATATCCCATTAATAGTGGAATCAAACGACCAGAACTCTATGAGATTCTCCAAGAATCAGAGACAAAAAC
>CALFHG010000136.1 GCA_937875805.1 uncultured Nitrosopumilaceae archaeon | reverse complement strand
GCAATTTACAGTCAAGCTTTTAGATAATTCAGTCAATAATGTAGTGTTTAGATTAGACAAGAATCCACCAACAGGTGCTAAAATCATATCAAATACAGGAGTATTTTCATGGACACCAACAAGTTCTGATGGCGGAAAAACATACACCATAGACATAGTTGTCAAAAAAGACGGAATTGAAGATAGAGAAACAGTAACCATAAATGTTAATGATGTAATTACAAGTTCACAACCTAAACCAGTAGAAGAACCAAAAATATTAGGAATTGCATCTTTTGTTGATGAAACTAAAGATCCACAGAGCTATGTTGACAGATACAATAACGAGGCAACATACAAGAAATGGTTTGATGATAACTTTGCAGAGTATGATTCCATTTATCAAGCAGTTGGGTTAGAAGAGCCAATTGTCAAAGAGAAAAAGTTTGGCATTTGTGGACCTGGAACAAAACTAATGGATGGTGTTTGTACAATTGTAAAAATGCCAGTTGTAAAGCCATGGTGGCAATTTTGGTAATAAATTAAAAGCTAAGTTTTAATCACAATACTTTTTCATATTAAATCATGGGTAAACTTGGTAGAAACCTTAGAATTTGTGGTGATTGTGGAATTGCATACACCTCTGTTAGTTTTACTAAATACATTGACCAATGTCCAAATTGCAAATCAAGAAGATTTGAAGCAATTCCTGTAAAATCAATTGATGAACAACAGTCACAGTCATCAACATAGATTTTTTAGTAGAATTAAACCGCTAAGAATATTGTCTGAAGATCCAGAAATTGCAAAAATTATGCAGAAAAAGATGGAGGAGATGCTCAAACCAAAACTAGAGATCAAAATTGAGCCTGGAATTATTGATTTGAATGACTCTAATTTTGATCAAACAATATCAGCTGAGAATCCAACCCTGGTAGATTTTTGGGCAGAATGGTGTGGCCCTTGCAAATCAATGCATCCAATATTTGAGAGTCTCTCAAAGACATATCCAAATGTGAAATTTGCCAGAGTCGATGTTGATCAGAATCAAAATATCTCTAGGAAATATGCAGTACAATCAATTCCAACTTTTATCATGTTCAAGTCAGGACAAATCATAGATAAAATGATGGGTGCAGTAGGTGCCCCTGGAATTCATATGATTTGTAAAAAACATCCAAACTAGTAAGCATAGATTGGTTCTATCTCTCGTTGAATTCTTACTATTTCATTTAGAATTTCTTGTTCTTCTGTAGATAATTTATGCATGAATTTATTGAGTAATAATTTTGCTTCAGGGGATGGTGGGAATGTATAGTAAACTTCTTCTTCAAAAATTTGTCTTCCAATTGTAACATCTTTAACAGAACATGCAACCTCATCTCCTGTTTTTGCTGAAGTTACAGTCTTTTTATCAAGCTGGAGTTGATGAATATATCCTACCTTTCTACCGGCCATATTCATAAATGGTATTTTATGTTTCAGAGTTCCAACATCTACACGTACTCCAAATACTGCAGGATTATTATTTCTGAAAACCATTCCTTTGAGAAAACTAAATTTTGAAACTGGGGTTAGTTCTGCAAACATTGCATCTTCTGCATTTGCAGAGTCTTCCTCTACCCATGCGTTATAGTTATCAATTAAACTGTAAATTACTCTATCCTCAAAGAGTTTGATATGGCTTGTTTCTGATTCATCTTTTGCATCAGCTAATACTTTAACATTAAATGCCAAAACAATTCCTAAATGTCTATCATTTTCTTTGATTGCTTTTGCCTCTATTACATCTCGTCTAGTTACAGGACCAATGTCAGCTTTTGCAACAGGAACTTGTGAACGTCTAAGCATCTCCATTATGGCCTCAAGTGAGCCTATAGTATCACATTTTAGAATAACTCCATTGGTTTCTGTATCAACAAATACAGATTTCATTTCAGATTCAATGAGTTTGGTGTATTTTGTAATCTCCTCAGCATTTGATGCAACATACAGTGTACTCCCTGGAAGAACACCTTCAAGATCAGGTGATGCAATTTTTAGACCTGCTGCGGCTTCCACTTGAGAAACGGCTATGAATTTATCACGAGGATCACGCATTTCATCAAGAGGTTTTGGTAAAAGTAACGCTTTTGGTTTTGTAACTATTACACCATCACGTTTTGCAACAACTATACTATTATCCTTCTTGATTATCCCATCAATTAAGATAATATTGGCTGTTTGTCCTAATCCAACTTCATCTTTTACTTCTAGTACAATGCCACGTGGTTCTTTTTCATCTTGATTCAATC
>CALFHG010000135.1 GCA_937875805.1 uncultured Nitrosopumilaceae archaeon | reverse complement strand
CTTCAGGAAATCTCTTCATTTCCTTTATTGATGAAAATGAGAATCGTTCATGATGCTTTTTTACACTTTTTCTTGAGGCTAAAAGTGCCGTAATTATTGCAGCTGCGAGGATAAATGCTGCAATTTGGAACAATATCCTGTATGTGATGTCTACTCCCTCTAGTAATGCAGAACCCAGTAATGGCCCTACCATGAATCCACTAACGAAAAACATTGTAAACATTGAGATATTTTTTACTCTGTTTTTCTCAGAACTTTCATTTGAAATAATTGATTCGCAAGGTGGCCAGAAAAATGCATGAGCCACACCTGTCATTATTCTAAATCCCATAATCTCTGGAACTGACTGTGCAATTGATAGAAGATAAATTGATGCAGAATTTATTGCAGCACCTACTGCAAGCAAATATCCGTTGTTAACTCTATCAAGAAGAATTCCAACAAAAAGTGGAATGAACATGTACGGAACAAAATTTGTTAATCCAATTAATCCTAGTTCAGAATATGTTGCACCGATAACATTTTTTGCAAATACTGGTAGAATTGGTCCGTGTAACCCATATGATATCCCTATGATTAAACCAGTGATGTTGACTAGTATCAGGACTCTATTCATTTGTAAGCTGCAACCATTATTGCCCCACCCATAAGATCTTTCTCGAACTCTACTTTTGAGAATTTTTCTAGGATCAACTCTTCTAGCTTTTTATTTTTAGGCCATCTTTGGTAGGTGCCATACAGTGTACCGAATTTTAATCCTAGTCTTCCTCCTGCTGCAAATGCCAGAATCGGTAGAATGCATCTTAGATAAAACGAAACACCTGCTCTGAAAATTACTTCATCTGGTTTTCCCAAATCTACTATTACAAATCTTCCATCTTTTTTCAACACTCTATGAATTTCAGATATTGCAATTCTCAAATTGATTGCATCCCTCAAAGAATAACCGCACAATACTGCATCAAATTCTTCATCCTTGAATGGAATGTGCTCAAAAACACCGTTTACCATATCTGGTGATTTTTCAAAAAATTTACCTGTGTTTTTTAACATTGGTACAAGCGGATCATACAGTGTAATTGAAATCTTCCCCTCAGTTAGATTCATTGCAGTTTTTGACATATTTCCAAAACCCGAACCTGCATCTAGAATTTTATTTCCTGGGAATACTCTATTTGTGATTCCGCGAACTCTG
>CALFHG010000134.1 GCA_937875805.1 uncultured Nitrosopumilaceae archaeon | reverse complement strand
AATATAATTTTTTTTTTTTAAATAATAATCTCACCAATTACAGCTATGTAAAAAAAAACTTTTTTCCCTTTAAAAGTTCAATCCATACCTCTCAACCTTAAAAATATAATTTTCAAAATATCATTTTTCTGTTATTTTTGTAATTATTTCAACATAATTGGAAATCCTTTGAAAATACCATAAGATCACTCAATTTGAACATAAAGTGTTGTCAATGAAATTGGACAATTCTTTCTTTTATCAATCATCTTAGAAGAACAATCACAAATTGCAAATGAGATCTCACCAAGTAACTAACCGTTTTTGGTCTTAATTTCTTTTGCAACTCGTATTTTATTTACTAAATTATCTTTCTGTAAAATTAATTCAAATTTGATTTTTAATTTTCTCTGCGCAATTAATTGATTGATAAATTTAATTCTATTTTGAATAAATTCATCTTTGATTTTTAAATTAGCAGTTAGTTGCTCAAACATAATTTTATCATCTAGTTTTATTTTGAGATGATCTTCATTTTTTATCACAAATACTCCAATTCCCCAAAATAATCCAATGTGGAGTGCAACATATTTTGATTGAATGTTTGAAATTTTATCTTTGTAAATATCAACATGTTCTCTATTTTGATCAATTATTACATCGTTTGTTTGAATTAACCATGAAACTTTCTTTGCATTTCCATCTGAATAGAAAATATGGTCCAATAGTCAACCAAAAAGGGGTCTTTTGTTAATATATTTTGAATCCCTTGCTTATGATCAAAGATTAAAAGAAGTAAATATGGTTGAGTCACAAGCATTCTTCTCAAAAATGGTGGATGAATTAGTTGAATTCTCCGAATATGATCCAGAATTAGCAGATGGAATCAAGTGGCTTGATGTTCAGGCTCAGAAAAAAGGTATCTCATTTTATGATATGGTTTTTGAAGTGTTGTACAAACACGATGTAAACTCTAAAGCCAAAGATTGGTTAAGCACAAGAAATTAAATTTATTTTCTCAAGTTTAATGTTTGATATTCACAACCTTGTGGTCCACAATATTTTCCAACATAGACTGCTTTAGGTCTGTATAGTGCTGTTTTTGGTGCAGCCTCTGCAAATTTTTCTTCAATGATATGTGCTGCCCACCCTACAACTCTTGCAATCGCAAAGATTGGTGTGTTAAGGTCTAATGGGATTTTTAGCATGTAATACAGTGAGGCACTATACAAATCCACGTTTGGATAAATTTCTTTATTTTTCTGTAATTTCATTTCTGAAATGGTGACAGTTTCTACTTTTTCTGTTATGTCAAACCATGGGTCTTTAGTTTTTTCAGCAAGTTTTCTTGATAACTCTTTTAGCACTTGTGCTCTAGGATCATATGTTTTATACACGGCATGTCCCATTCCCATAATTTTTGCACCTGCACTCATCTCTTTTTTAATCCATTGCTCTGTTTTCCCCACTTCTCCAATATCTAACAGCATTTTCATTACTTCTGTATTGGCTCCTCCGTGCAATTCTCCACTTAATGCTCCAATTGCTGCACTGGCTGCTGAATACATGTGTGCTCTTGTTGATGCAACTTGTCTGGCAGTAAAAGTCGATGCGTTAAATGTATGATCTCCGTGAAGAATTAAACAGACATCAAAGATTTTTTCTACTTCTGGATCTGGTTTTTTACCAAACATCATGTATAGAAAATTTGCAGCATGACTAAGTGTTGGATCCGGATCTACTGTTGCTAATCCATTTCTAATTCTATGCCAACTGGCAATGATTGTGGGAACTTTTGCAATTAGATTTATTGCTTTATCGTAACTTGCTTCTTTATTTGAAAACTCCTCATCATAATATCCTGCAAGTGCTGCTACGAATGCTTGAAGCATGTCCATAGGATCCGCATCTTTTCTCCAATTCGCCATGTTTTTTTGCATTTGTTTAGGGATGAATCTTGCATCAATGAGTTTTGTATTGAATTCGTCTAATTGTTGTTTAGTGGGTAATTTGTCATAAAGTAATAGGTATGATGTTTCTTCAAATGTTGAATTTTTTGTAAGATCTAATATGTCAAATCCACGATAAATGAGCTTGCCTTTTTCCCCATCTATGTTTGAAATTTTGGTATCTGCAACTTCAATTCCACGTAGACCGATATTTTTTGTCTCCATGTTGAGCCTACTGTGAATCTTTTATTATATTTTCGCCAAAATCATGTCTATGAAGTTTAGTAATTAGTCTAATATGGCAACTTTTGGTCATAAATGATAATTTTTAATCAAAACTTAATGACTCCTAAAGAGCGAGAACATTTGAAAAAATTAGATGACTTGGTACTGAATGCTTCATCTGAAGAACTCAAAAAAATTCAGGAAATAGATAATCAAACCCAAATGGAAGGATTATCGCTATATGATGTATATCTTGATTCCAGTTCATTGGTAAACCAAAGTATCAAAAAACCATTTAGAAAATCTTAATTTTACATTCTTTCCTTTAAATGAGGGTTTGTGATTTTTGAATCTATATTGGTATCCTCTAAAACCAAAAAAACACCAGCTAAAAAAGTAACCAAAAAAACACCAGCTAAAAAAGTAACCAAAAAAACACCAGCTAAAAAAGTAACCAAAAAAACAGCAGCTAAAAAAGTAACCAAAAAAATACCAGCTAAAAATGTAACTGCATCAAAGCGAACTAAACTGATCTGTATTTCTCATAAGGAAGATTGTGATGGGATTAGTTCTGCTGCCCTTATTCGTCAAGCGTTTGGCGGTGATGCAATTCTTGTAGATTATCCTGGACAGATGGAGGCATTAAATCAAGTTGTTTCAGATGAAAAATTAAAATCATTATTCATATGTGATTTGGGTTTGAGTAAAAAAACTCAGGATGAATTTATTGATATTATGACAAGACTGAGAAAAAATAAAGTTTCAGTTACGTACATTGACCATCATGATATTGATCCTACTGTTGTAAAAGCACTAGAAAAAATTAAGGTTAAAGTTATTCATGATATCAATGAATGTACTACTGTTCAAGTATACAATGCATACAAATCAAAACTCAATGATCATGCATCATTTGTTGCAACATGTGCAGCTATTACTGATTACATGGAAGATAGACCAATTGGTTCAAAATTACTTCAAATCTATGACCGACAATTTGCTTTGATTAGTGCAACAGTAATGACGTACAATATTGTCGGTCATCAACGAGAACCTGATTATTTACAATACTTGGTTGAAGAATTAGCAGAATCTAAATTCCCTCATGATATTCCAAATACTTTTGAGTTTGCCCAAATTCAAGTAGAGAAATTATCTCAAATGATTGCTAAAGTAAAGGTAGGACTGAAAACCATGAACAACCTTGGCTATATGGAAATTTTAGATGCTGGTGCCAGTGGTGCAGTTAATTTTGTCATGGGTTTGTCTGGAAAAGATGTTGGTGTTGCATACAAAGAACGTGTTGATCATGGAATTTATGCTGTTTCAGTTAGAGGTTCAAAAAATTGTAAAGTTCACTTGGGTAAAATTGTTAATCTTTTAGCAACAAGTCTTGGTGGATCTGGTGGTGGACATGATAAAGCATGTGGTGCAGTTGTTCCTAAACCAAAAATTAAACAATTCATTACAGAATTAAATAAAAAAATAAAGTAACAATCATTTTAAAATTCATTAAAAAGATTTACAGGATTAATTACTTAGAAAATAAAACTGTTTAATTTGTTTTAATTAATTTAAAATTTAGGTAGTATGGAAAGTTTTGTTTTTGATGAAACAATGATAATTGAAATTATTGATATTACCAAAACAAGTGATGCGATGACTCCAAATTCAGGAATTACTAAGCCGTCTTTAATTTCAACTTGAATTGATTTTTTATACTCTGATGAGACTCCTTGATTTGCAGTGATTGTATACATTCCGTCTTCTTTCCACATTGAACCTCCTACCTTAATTTGAACTTCAAAATCTCCATAAATTCCTGGAGTCACTTGTGCTATAGTTATCAAGTTTCCTGCAGGAGAATTTACGATTAATGTAATGTCTGAATCTTTGAAACTTGTATTTCCTGTAATTATAATTACATCTGAGCCATTTATTGCATCAGCTGTCATTGAAATCCCATTTGATATCGTTGATGGCTCTTTTTCTGATATTACGACTTGGGTTGATTCTGGAATAATATTTCTTGGACTTTCTTGTGCTATGACTGTAAATTGAGTGGATGCAACAATGGTCGTGTCATCATGACTTGCAGATACCAAATACGTACCTGCTTTGAAACTTGGAGGGTTTAACAATTTTTTAAATTCACCGTTATCTTCAATTGCTAATTGTGGGGCAAAAATTAGTGCTCCATCTGGACCGATAATTCTAAGTTTTATTGGCTTGAATTGAGATACATCTGTAATTTTTCCTGAAATCCATACTGAATCTAATGCTTTGATTTCTTCTGAAGATACTTCTAATTCTAAAGTTGTTTCTGCAAAAGCTGAAGTTGAAATCATTGAAACTGTGATTAACATAAACAATGAAATCTTTAGCATTTCTATCCCATAATCATAACTGTATATGAATTCTTTCTACAAATGTATGGTAATCTTCTTAATCTTGGGTTTTTTATCTACTTTCTTAGGATTTTCTTAATTTGTCTATATCCTAATACTGGTAGAATGCAATAAAGACAACCTCTCTTTGAAATCAAGCAACCTCATAGGCATTTACATTTTCCTTTTTCGTGATTACATTCTGGACAATTCAAATTTTTTCCTCTAATGTGGCATTATTTCAAAAATCTATTTAAGATAATTTCCAAATTAATTATTCTAAAAATTCTACAATGGCATCTATTTCAGTCATTGAATCTAATGGTAGAGAAGCTACTCCTACTGCAACTCTGGAGTGTTTCCCTTTCTCGCCAAATATTTCAAAGAGTAAATCTGATGCTGAATTGATGACTTTGGGATGCTGTGTAAAATCTGGCATGGAATTTACAAATCCTGAAAGTTTTACAATTTTTGTAACTTTATCTAAACTTCCTAATTCTCTTTTTATCTGGGCAATAATGTTAATTGCACACATTCTTGCAGATTTTTGTGCAGTCTCTAGATTGCCATCTGAAACCTTTCCTGTAAAAATTACCTTTCCGTCTTCCATCGGAATTTGACCTGAGATAAATAACAAATTTCCCGTTCTTATCACAGGTACATATGATCCTGCAGGTGTAGGTGGATTTGGAAGTTTGACACCTATGGATTCAAGTTTTTCTTCAATCAAGATTATGATGCTTGATTTTAGGCTGATTTTAGTATTTAGAAATGAAATTGATAGTTTCTCTTACCACTCAAACAAATAGAAGATATTGTATATGTGAAAAATTTAATGTCAATTGTCACTAGAGGCATTCTATGATGAGGATCTAATGGGTGTCTCTAGAGACACTTGATAATTTATTTTATATTTTAAGATGTCCTGCTTTTGGAATTTTACTGGTAAAGTCTCTTTGTAACAATATTCTCTCCTCTGTTCCTCTGCCTTGAAGTAATCTTTGATTTATTTCAGCCATAAACTCGTTAATTTGTTTAAAACAATTTTTTAATTCTTTTTTTAATTCAT
>CALFHG010000133.1 GCA_937875805.1 uncultured Nitrosopumilaceae archaeon | reverse complement strand
GGAGTTACTGCATTTTTAGCCTCAGCTGCAGCACTTGGAATGCAATTAACACTTCCAGGAGTTACACAAACAATTATTGTCACAAGGGCTGAATCTAGAACAAAGGTTCCAAAGAGAGAAAAAATTTCAGAGCTTGCAAAACACAAAGCAACATTAATTTTTTATCTAAGCATTCAGTTAGTTTCT
This sequence comes from uncultured Nitrosopumilaceae archaeon, assembly GCA_937875805.1. Lineage (GTDB taxonomy): Archaea > Thermoproteota > Nitrososphaeria > Nitrososphaerales > Nitrosopumilaceae > Nitrosopumilus. The sequence goes on along the minus strand of CALFHG010000133.1, from coordinate 2,579 downwards.
AAATTAGTAACTGAGGCAATTGCTGGTGGATACAAAAAATCTACATCAGTTGCAGTAGTGTATAGAGCAAGCTGGCCTGATCAAAAAATTATCAAAGGAACACTAGGTGATATTACTAAAAAAGTTAGAGATGAAAAAATTACTAGAACTGCAATTGTAATTATTAGTGATGTAATAGATCCTAAAACATATGAATATTCTAAACTATATGACAAAAAATTCAGTCATGGTTATAGAAAAGCTAAAAAGACAACAGATTAACTTTATTTTTAATACCTATTTTATTTAATTTCATTTGAAATGTTCTAGTATTTCCTGTTACAAAAATTTTTAATGAATTTTTTTCTGATTGTTTATTTTTTATTTTTAAAAAAACCTTTTCTGCAACTATATTTGCAGGATCTATGAAATTAATTTTTGGATATTGTTTTTTTAACAATGGTTTTAAAAATAGTAAATGTGTACTTGAAAGTGTAATTGTATCTATATTGTTTTGAGATAATATTTTATCTAGTGTATTTTTAATTATTTTTTGGCAATATTTTTTATTTGAAATAAATTTTCCTGATTCAACTATTTCAACAAGATCTGATGCATTTATTTTAAAAATTTTAAAACTTTTTGAGAAATTATTTTTTTTAATATGTTTAGTTAAACCTGTACTGTTAATTGCACCCTTTGTTGCTAATATTCCAATTCGTTTTGTTTTAGATTGTTTTTTGGCATCTTTTAGAGGAGGTTTTACATCAAGTATTTTTTTTGTCGTTACATCTAACATGAGACTGGGTGTATTTGATGCTACAACTATGACATCTGGAGAAAATTTTTCCTCTAATAGTTTGATAGAATTCTGAATTATTTTAGATAACTGAGCCTGAGATTTTTCTCCATAAGGAAAATTTTGCTGATCAGCGAAATAGATAATCTCTGATTTTGTAATTTTTTGAATTGCATGTATAATTGATAATGAGCCTAGACCAGAATCAAAAACCACAATTCTGGCCATAGTTTGTATTTGAAATTGTCTGTAATGTTTGTTAGCTAAATTTAATCTAAAACTGATCTAAATTTACACTTGTTGATTAAGACCAAATTTCTAAATTCCATATCATGCCAAACTTCGACAGTACATGGGCTCGACAAGAGACCCAAAGTGTAACTGGCAAAATACGTGATGCAGTAAAACCTCAAGGTGCATTAAAACCACGAATTTCAACTGCAGTAAACCAACTACAAGTCCAAATTTCGAAAATGGACTCTATGTTAGGTAAACTGCGCGAAAGAGATGCGCAACTCTTTCAGAGAGTCGTGACTGCAATGCAGCAACATGATACTAGCACAAGTAAAGTTTTGTCCAACGAATTAGCTGAAATTCGTAAGGTTACAAAGATGCTCGGCAACGCAAGAATGTCACTAGAACAAGTTCAACTAAGACTGACAACTATTCATGATCTTGGTGATGCTATGGTAGCAATTGGACCAGCAATGTCTACAATGAAGGGATTGAAGTCATCGCTCGGAAAATTCATGCCAGAAGCTGATTCAGAATTGAATAGTATGACCCAGACACTTAATGGACTTATGATGGACTCACTTGCAGGAGACTCATTTAACATGGAGTCTGATGTTTCAAATGAAGAAACAGAAAAGATTCTTCAAGAAGCATCTGCAGTAGCAGAGCAACAGATAGGAGACAAATTCCCATCTGTACCAAGTTCAACTGGACTTTCGTCTCAAACTTCTACTTCTACCTTTGAGTAGCTAGTGAAAAGACGTTAGTTATTATTTTTATTTTAATTTCTTTAAAGTTAGCTTGATAATTTTTCTTTAAATGTATACTTTTTGTTGAAAACAAAGTTACCAAATGCTGCAGTCATTACTGCAAGAATCAAAGCCAATGGATATGCTAATTCAGCACTATCTACTAAGAAATACACCATTCCTAATTGTATTAGTGCACCAAGTGAACTAAACATTGCAAATTTCCCATACTGAGATATAGTTTTTTTAATTTTGAAATCTCTATCTCCAAACGTCCATGTCTTGTTTAGAATAAAGTTAGTTGTAATTGATGCAATTATACCAATTATGTTTGCATGCAAATACCACATTTCAGAAATACCTCCTGTAAACAATAAAGAAATTAGATAATTTACAGCAAATCCAGAAGCCCCAACTGTATAGAATCTAGCTGCTTTTGATAGAAATTTGACTGATGAACGTTTCTCTTGTATTTCTTGTGGTTTTCCATAACGGTATAACTTCCAAACTGACTTGTAATAATCTGTAATAGTTTTCATATCTAATTTACTAGAACCTAATTCTCTGTCCTGAAAAGTATATGGTATTTCTTTAATGTTAACTCCTTTTGTCTTGACTAAAATTTCTAAAAGAATTTTGTAACCTATTGCATCAATGTTTAATTCTTTTATTATGTTTCTTTTGAATGCAAAAAATCCCGACATTGGATCTTTAGTATCAATCCCTAATCCTTTTTTTGCAATTAAAGTTGCAAACTTACTCATCATTTTTCTTTTTAGTGACCATCCTTGAATTTTTCCACCTTTAATGTATCGTGA
>CALFHG010000132.1 GCA_937875805.1 uncultured Nitrosopumilaceae archaeon | reverse complement strand
CAGCAATAGGTAAGAATACGACACCAATGGCTAAAGGATAGATACCATTTTGATATTTTACATAAGTCATAATAATTAAAACTGAAACAATAATCACAGGAAATAATCCACCTGAAACCCAATCAAAACCAATAGTTGTAGCAGATATAAAATCACCTCCGTAATCACATCCTTGTAATAATTCAAGCCCTGTTGCAGTATAATTCATAAAACATGGTGCTGTTTCTGTGACGTTTAATGATGATTGAGCAGAAGCATTACCAATGAAAGGGATAAGTGTCAATCCTAATAAAAGTAATATCGTGAAATTAGAATTGTATTTCTTTCGGAATTGCTTTACCCCTTTCATTATTTCTTGTATAGAATCATACTACTTAATGTTTTGAATTCTCTGATCTTTATTACCAAAAACAATAAAATCACCTATTGTTTTGGACAACTCTCAACGAATCCTTGCATTGTGGTGGATAGTTTATTCACATCCAATAGTCCAGCGTTAATGTCAGTTGTCATAGCGTGACAGTCTGGGTATTTTACCATCAATGTAGCATCAGAATAATCAATACCACCAGTATTTGATCTTTGGATAGTACCGATACTTCCAAGTCCAGTATCCTTGAATCCCTCTTGAATTGTTCCGAGATTATCAACGAAATCAAAAACTCCATCTAAAGCACCAGAAGCGGATAAACCATAAACTCCAGCGATTACGATACCAATTACAAGTGCAACCATGAGGTATTTTGAGATATTGGTTTTTGGTTTCACTGGTACGTTTGTCACACTTCTAAGGGTTCCATCTAATCTTTGGAATCTAGCTATTGCTTCCCCTAAAAATGAAGGAGATGTAGAAATAAGATCATCATGAATAAAATCAGTAATTCTTCTAAGTGGGGTTACAATATGCCTAACATCCAATTCTGAAAGATATTTTTTAATCTCCCTAACTTTATCTGGAAACTCTCCTTTTTCATCCTCAAATATTTTGACTAGACTTTCTATTGTATGAATATCATGAATTACAGTAAATTGTTTTTGTGATGTTATACCATTTTTATCAATATGATCAAATGTTTTTTTATCTAAGGAATCGAGATATTTTTCTGCTGCTTTTTTTGATTCAAATTGTTCTTCTCCAACTAGATATAATCCAAAACTATCTTTTTCTCGTCTTGCTAGAATTTTAAATATTTCGTGCATTGTTCTATCCATTTTTGGTAAAGAATTTTCTTTGAGCATAATTTCTAATTCTTTTGTTGTCGGGTTTAGACAATGGGCGTGAGATGTATCAAACTGAACCACTTGAAAAGATTTACCTATTCCAGTTTTTGATCTATGAGTAAGGTATCTCGCACCTTCTAAAGTAAATGCAAAATATTTATCATCAATTTCTACTAGAAAATAATTACCGATTGTGTGTTTAATTGGAACATAATGTATTCTGTTATCTGAGTCAGAAATTTCAGCAGTTGTAAATTTCTGTGATTGAACTTGACCTTTTAGAATAGGCATTATTGTTCACCCTCTTTTTTCATTAATAATCTATCCTTTAATGTTGAAGCAACTGTGAATAATGCTACAACAAAACAAATCAAAACTTGTATCATTATAATTGTATAT
>CALFHG010000131.1 GCA_937875805.1 uncultured Nitrosopumilaceae archaeon | reverse complement strand
AGGTAAAACATTACTTTTTAGATTTAGTGACTTTGAAAAATGTACAAAACATTGCACTCTTTACTATTATTGCATTGTTTACTGTAGTCTCTTTTGGACTTTCAAATGTATCTGCTGAAGAGAGTACAGGATACAACATGGTTGGTGATGTAACTCCTGTTTTGACATTTACATTCCGAGATGGAGTTGAAGCATATGAGTTCCCTGTTTTTGAAATGGGTGAAAACTTTGCAACTAACTCTGGAGTGTCATTTTCCGTAGAAGGAACTGTGACTAATTCACCACTATTACACCAAGCAATGGATGAATCCTACAAGTATAGATTTTCTAATGCTGCCTTTGATTATCAATTCAAATATTTTGACGTTGATGCTGATTTTGTAAAAGAAGGTAAATCAATAATCTCTTTAGACTATAATAATTGTAGAATTGATAATTATCAAATTGAAACACTTGATAGTAATGACTTTGAAAGTTATTTCAAAGAAGTTGGATTTGCTATTGTAGATAAGATTGATTTTGTATGTAGTGGAGTAAATTCTAACAATGAGTTTTCAATGCCAACTGAACCAATAACTGATTTTGGTGAATCTGGATTTACATTTGCAAGTGAAATGAGAACTTCTGTTACATTTGTTTATGATGAAGGTGCAGAAAAAATTGAATTTCCTGTGTTTAATCTGGTTTCGGGATATGAAGAAAATCCAAACTCTCCTGAATTTTCAGTAGAAGGTATTTTGGACTACTATCCACTACTATATCGTGCCATTGATAATTCAAGAGTTGTATCTGGTGCTAGCTCTACTTCTAATCTTGACTTTGATGCACTAGTAGAATTCACTAATGGTGAAGATGTGTTGAGAGGGCTTGAATTCAGAGATTGTATTGTAAGTGATGCTAAAATTAATACTCAAACAGATAAAGAAGAAGGATTTACTGGAAAGAGTGGGTTTGCGATTGTTCATCAATTAGGATTTACTTGTGCTGGAATTTCTCCAATTAACATGTATTATGATGAAATTCGAGGAGATATGCCTGTATGGAAATTAACTCATCTTTCAAATGAGTATGTAGAACCACTTCAAAACACTGATCAAGGATTGGATGTATTTACAACATTTACTTTTGCAGATGGTACTGAGATGATAGAATTCTCAATGTTTAAGCAGAGTGAAGTGCTTACAGCAACTGAAAAAAATAAAGCAAACAATGGTCAAAAACCATTAGCTGCTGCAGAGTTTACAAGAAAAGCAACATACCCTACTTTGGAATTACGGGGAATAGTTGGGGATTATCCAATACTTTACAACTATGTAGATGATAATCTTACATACCAAAATTCTCGTGGAACTCAGAATAGAGTTCTTGTAGATGTTGATGTGGATATTGTATCTAACGGAGAAGTAATTCGTGGATTTAACTATGTAAATTGTAGAGTTACTAATTATGATGTGGATACAGAAGCTAATAATGAAGAGAGCTATGTCAAAAATAAATTTGCATTAGAAAATATCTTTACTCTTGAATGCCAAGGATATCATCCAAACAATCCAATATATGATGCAATGTTTAATGTAGAAAAAGCAAATACTGAAAGTACATTTGATCTTAGAAACACTGATCAATGGTCTCCTGGTTTCACAGTTCAAAAATAACTTTTTTACTTTTTTTATTTTTTATTTAATCCAATAATGTTTACTATTATGCGATCAATTCAAGATCTGTTTCATGACCTTGTTTCTATATAGACCAATAGACTACATGTTCGCTAACTCTATATCTAAAATAACATTCATTGAATTATGGTACAATGGTTATCTTGGTTAAAATCCAATGAAAAAGCACTCTTAACAATTCTAGATGATTTAGCAAAAAAAGCAGTTGAAACCTCTGAAGCCGTAGTGGTTTTATTTGAAGATCTTACTAATACTGAACAAGGAAAAAAAATTCATCAACTTGAAACTGAAGCCGATGTTTTAACACGTGATATATTTTCTGAACTAAACAAAACCTTCATCACTCCTTTGGATCGTGAGGATATGCAGAGAATCGCATCTAAAATCGATGATGTGATTGATTTCATGGATGGTATTGCAGCCAGGGTTTACAGCTACAAAATCACAACTCCTCCGCCATATACTGTAGAAATAGCACATGAACTAGTCAAAGCTACAAAAGAAGTAGAGTATATGATTTCACAATTACAACATATCAAAAATCCAAAAGATATGATTCAACATTGCAGGAACACTAGTGATATTGAGCATACTGTTGATGACATGTATAGAGAAGCCATCAAAGAACTCTTTGAATCTAATGATGCAATTAAAATCATCAAACTAAAAGATATCTATGAAACGATGGAAACTGCATCTGACAGATGTGTAGATGTTGCAGATGTCATTGAAGATATAGTTCTAAAATATTCTTGAGATGATTAAATGTTAGAGATAGCAATAGGCGCAATTATTGTAGCATTAATATTTGATTTTGTAAATGGATTTAATGATTCTGCAAACTCTGTTGCTACTGTAATAGGAACACGCGTTCTAAAACCAATTCATGCTGTGGGCTTGTCTGCAGCAATGAATTTCATTGGACCATTTGTTTTCGGTGTTGCTGTTGCAACCACTATTGCAAAAGGTATAGTCAGCCCTGATGACATTACTGTCTATATGATTGTTGGTGGATTGGCAGG
>CALFHG010000130.1 GCA_937875805.1 uncultured Nitrosopumilaceae archaeon | reverse complement strand
ACAAGTTGATGAATGTAATCTTAATTCAGAAAAATATAATTTTACGGATTTGGATTCAATGATAAAATTAACTGATGACATGGCATATTCATATGCTAACAAAATCAAAGATATTAAAGAAAGCCCAGCATTTCAAAATAATCCTGATTATGAATTAATTGCAGGGTTGGAACGAAGACATGACAAGTCTGCACAAGCAAAAATAGACATCATATCTGATAAAGATAATTTCATTGTAAATGATCCTGTTAAAGATTTGAATGGAAACTTTAGAACAATTTCTGTAAAGCCAATTGATGTTTCAAAGTTTGCAAATTCATTTTTTGAAACAGAATATCAACTATTCATGTCTGCAACCATTGATAAAAGTGGTTTCTGTGAAAACATGGGATTAGAAAAAGATGATGTTGCATTTGTTGATACTCCAAAATCCCCGTTTCCAATTGAACATAGAAGCATAGATCTTCTCAATATTAGGAGACTCAGCTATGGTTCTACTGATGAGGATGAACTTGAAGTTATCAAAACAATTGATAGGATAATGGATGAACATTCAAACGAACGTGGATTAATTCTTACCTCGTCAATTCCTAGATGTCAGAAAATCCTTCGATATCTTTCTCCAAAAAATACTCAAAGAATTAGGCTGTGTCATAGTAAAAATAAAGATGATAAAACTCAGGACGAGGTAATCTCTGAGCACGCATTAGACCCTACGAGTGTTTTACTTTCTTCATCTCTTTGGGAAGGGGTTGATTTGAAAGATGATTTGTCTAGATTTCAAATAATTGCCAAAGTTCCATATCCAAATTATACAGAAAAAAGAACAAAGGCCAAAATGAGTAAATTCCCATCCTGGTATACTTCAAAAACTTTAACTAAAATTTTACAGGGATTTGGTCGTTCAATTAGAAGTGATGATGATTGGGCAAAAACATACGTTTTGGATACTGCTGTAAATAATGTTTTTTTCAAGGGTCGACAGATGATTCCAAAGGCATACTATGATGTTTTAGGCCTAGATGAAATTTAATTTTTAAATCATTTATTTTCTTTCTGCACATGCGCATTTGACATAAAGCATTTTGAATTCCCCATCTGATTTTACATTGTGTGACATTGGCTTTCTACATTGTTGGCATTCTGTTAATCCAAAATATTCATCAACTTTGATCATTTTATAATCCCATGATTTTTTCTCCTCATTCCAAAATACAGAGTTTATTTCAGATGGTCCTTTCATGTTTCTTTATGAGATTAGTTTCATTAATTAATTTTTTATCTGTTTAGATTTTTAAAATCAACGCACTTTTGATCAAATTCATTAAGATATTTTTTGGCATTAATGTTGGCATCCATAATGTATATTTCGCATGTTTCTGAATCAATTAATTGCTGAGAGTTACTATTGTTAGTCATTACCTGTAATGATAGAATACTTGCCAGTACAATTATCACAATTATTGCAAATTTGCTAGAATGAATATCCACAAATTTTCTTAATTCATTTTGAACTTAAATCTAATCATTACAAATTCAAATTATTTGTTTATCGTGTGAGTAAGGGGGTTTTTATCACCACACTTTACTACAAAATGTATGTCTGATGTCGTGGTTTGTTCAAATTGCGGTTTATCATATTCTACAAAAGAACATGACCTTTGCAGTCATTGTAAATTTACCAACAAAACTCAATGATGTTCT
>CALFHG010000129.1 GCA_937875805.1 uncultured Nitrosopumilaceae archaeon | reverse complement strand
ATTATTTCAACTATTATTTCAACTATTATTTCAACTATTATTTCAACTATTATTTGGACTCTTTTTTCTTTTTCTTTTTAAAATCACTGAAAGAACCTGTGAAACTTGTGTCATCTCGATAGGTTTTTCCTAAATCTTTGTCCTGTTGATACCTTGTAATGAAAATTTTTACCTTTACTTTCCCCACAATCGTTATTTACTCGGTAATTAATTAAATCTTTAGTGCCACAACCCGAAGGAAGTCCAAAATATAACGATTTAATTGATATTATCATTCAATCCAGTCAAAAGACAATTGACGTACAGCAGAAAGATGGCACAGTTACAAAGGAACAAATTATTGATGATGAAACTATTTGGTGGAAAACAGGAAGTGTCAATTCAAATACCTTTGGTCGTTTTGCTTACGAATTAAAAGAGTGGGAAAGAACTGCACAACTTGCAGAAAATAATATGTCAATTCCAAGAGCCATACAGATTGCAGAAGAAATTATGGGAACTGGAATTTCATACAGAAGAAGCATGGATGCTAAATCTTCTGAATCTCAAAGAAACTCACAAAACTCACAGAGTACATTGATTGATAAAATTAACAAAAACAAGGTTGAACGTGTGTACACCATGAAAGATCAGGCTAAAAAATCTCTCTTTGATGGATTTCTAGGAAGGGAAAGAGAACGTGATGAGGAAATGGAATGATGGATGGAATGATGAATGATACAGATGAATGTCAGTGTTCCACTTGTGAATGGCAAAACGTTGGGGAGTGTGGGTACTGTGATGAGCATTGTGAATGTGGAGAACAAGATGCTTAATATTTTTACATATTTTAAATTCTGTTTAATGCAGTTCAAAGAGGATTTCCAAAACACAAAGAGAGATGTGATGGGAGAATGAACAACCCTTACTTTATTTCAATAATTGGTTTTGTACTAATGGCTTTTTCTGCTGGATGGATGGGATTAGCAACTATTCTTGGCATACCAGCATTTACATTTGTTGGTGTAATTGGTGTTATATTATTTGCAGTAGGTATTGGGATTGTAATATTCATGCTGTCAAGTATAAAAAATATTAAAGTTGTTTTAGAAGAAGAATGAGTCGCTGGGATAAAAAGAGTACCAGTTTTTTATTCACTAGAAATAGAGTGTTGTTGCTCATTGGCAGTTGGTTTTCCATTGGATTCTTTCTTGGATTCATTATATTTTCTCCATAACTTTACACCAGTATATGCCAATGCAGCGGCAGCCGTTGGATAAAATATTAAAGC
>CALFHG010000128.1 GCA_937875805.1 uncultured Nitrosopumilaceae archaeon | reverse complement strand
AAAAACTGGAGAACGTTCTAGAGAAATTCTTGAACATCCAACTCCAGACAATGTAATTTTGGCTTTAGTGTATAGAGTTGAACATGAAAATTATGCCGAAGTGTTAGATCTTGATGTTGATAAATGCGATATTCTTCCACCAAAAATTTACGGAATGCTTGATAACTGGATTCGTGAATCCCTACCTGAATTCATCAATGCTGTTTTGTCTTTACCAGTAGGTGATGAAAGAGATGAGGCAAAACGGGTCTTAAAGCACAGGATGGATACTTTGACTGATACTACTTTGAAACGAACATTATACGCTGTTTGCAGAAGTCTTAAAATCTTAAATTAGATTTTTAATTTTCAGGCGCAAGTTCTCAATAGTTTTATATTATGCCCTAGGAAAATCTCGACATAATGGAATATGTTTACGCTGCTTTACTTCTTCACAAACTAGACAAAGAAGTTAACGAGGCAAACCTTAGTTCAGTTGTGAAAGCATCTGGCGCTGAAGTTAATGAAGCCCAAGTTAAATCACTAGTTGCAGCCTTAGCCGATGTTAACATCGATGAGGCAGTTAAAGCCGCACCTGTAGCAGCCGCAGCAGCAGCCCCAGCAGCAGCAGATGCACCGGCAAAAGAGGAGAAGAAAGAAGACCCTAAAAAAGAAGAAGCAGCCATGGAAGGATTGTCTTCCTTATTTGGCTAAACAACTTTTTATTTTCACAATTTACTTTTGATTTTTATTTTTTGTCAAATCTTAATTAGCCCTAGCTCTGAATTCACATTAAATGGTAGATTTCTCTTTTCCAATTGATGGATTTATTAGCATTCTGGATTATTTGGGTACGATAGCTTTTGCAGTAACTGGTGCATCAAAAGCAATTGCACACAAGGCAGATATTTTTGGAATTATTGTACTAGCTACTGTAGTTGGAGTTGGAGGTGGAGTAACACGTGATGTAATTTTTGGTAGATTTCCTACAGCGTTTTCTGATCCTATCTATGTTACCATAACTGTTATTGTTGGAATTGTAATGTTCTTTCTTTTCTCACGACTCAAAAAGAAAATGAATATTTGGCTAGTCTTTGATGCAGTAGGATTGGGTGTGTTTTCAATTTTGGGTGCATCAATTGCATATCAAATAGTTGGGTTGAATTTTCTTCCAATGCTCTTTGCAGGTATGATTACTGCAATTGGTGGTGGTATTCTCAGAGATGTGTTTGTCAGAGAAATCCCTATAGTATTTGTAAAAGAAGTCTATGCTGTAGCATCAATAATTGGAATCGTAGTTTTTTATGCAGTTCTCTCATTTGGTGTCGATATACAAGCAGCATCAATTATTGGAATTGCTATAGCAACTGGAATACGATTACTTGCAATGAAGTATAAATGGAATTTACCAAAGGTTCAAGAATCTTTGGACTTAGATTGATAGAAAATTAAGCAAACCTGAGTACATTAAAACTTCAAAAATCACTAAACCAATTATCCCTAATATGATTAAGATTAGATTTCTACTCGTATTGATAAATGATATTTGTGAGATTTAAGCAGGAGTGTAATCTTTTGCCTTTCCTGCAACTGATTTTGCTTGGGAATCGGCTTTTTGTAAAATTTGCTCTTTTGTTTCATCTGTCATAAATCCTGCCTCAACTGATACAGAACGTGCAGATTGAGATGCTTTGCTGAGAATTTGCATAATATTATCTGCAGTAATATATCCTGCCTCAATTGATAATGACACTGCTTCTTGATGGAATTGAGTAAATGCATTTCTAATCTTCTCAACATCAATTATCATTTCTTCTTCAGCGTATGCAATTCCTTCCTCTAATGCTGAAAATAGTGTAATTCCTGCCTCTACTGGTTTGATATCTAATTTACCTAGAATTGATGCTAATTTTTCATTAATTGCTGCCCCCTTTAGAACTGGAGTAGTATCTTTTGCAATCCAGATGGTTCCTTGATCAATTTTAGTTGGAATTCCTGCTTCTTTGAATTCTGTAAGCATTGGACCTGGTGCAATTCCTGTATTTTTAGCAGGAACAACAATATCGAAACTTGCTAAATCCCCACCTCTTGCTGCCATCAGTATTTTGTTTTTAGCAAGAAGAACGTTTAGCTTGAATGGTGACATGTTTGTAAATAGAAACATGCATTGTCCTGTTAGTTTGTCTGCAATGTCTTTGACTCCTGCTACATCGAGTTTCTCAAATGCTTTTTTTGCAACTTTATCTTTAATGCTGAAAAATAATACCTCGCCTGCAAGTGTTTTTCTTAATGGGAGAATTTGAGTAGACCTAACTTTTTTCATTTTAATTACAGCTAGAACTTTGTATTTTTTTGGTAGTTCTTGTAATTGCTGATACATTTGGGTTTTTCGTTTAGGATATGTTGTTCTATTCTCATGCATATTTCTTCTTAACCTCTTGTGCTTGTTTTACTGGCTTGCCCATTGTAGTTTTAATTAAAATCTTTTTCATATTTTTCTCACCGTTTGGTAAATGCTTTTCAATTGCATGTAAAACTGTGAGTGCATTAATTACTAAATCTGGATCTTCCATAGACACATCTCCAATTTTAGATGAAATTGATAATGATGCTCTTGATCTTACTTTGATACATGATCTAAATCTTTGAATAAATGCATCAATGGATGCATCAAAAGGAACTGGTGTTGGCATCTTTCCTCTTGGACCTAAAAGCTGACCTAAAGTTTTACCAACAACTGGCATAACTTTTGTATCTGCTAAAAAGAAATCATGTTTGTTAATGAATTTTCTAGATTCTCTTTTGTTGGCTCCATATTTTGCTAATTCTTCTGTTCCGATAACAGTATCTGCTTTTGCTTCTTTTGCCTTTTGGTTCATATCGCCTGTGGCAATAATACAAACAGTTGCAGGAGAACTAGTTTTTGGAAGTTGAACAATTTCGTTAATTGCAAATCCTTTCTTTACATCAATATCTTTGAAAGTGACGATTAATTCTATAGATTCTTTGAATTTTCTCTCTTTTGTAACCTCTCTTGCTTTTTTTACCAGTTCAAGAAGTTGAGCATCAGTAATCATTACGAATCATTTTCTAGAAAACCTACTTAAAATCGTTTAGAGGTTTGCATTTTTTGCTAATCATTTATTTTAAAAAATTACATATTTTAACTAAAATTATTACAATTAAGGTGTAAATCGTGCTGAAAACCTACATATATTAAATCAGAACCATATTTTTCGAACACGTTGCATCGATTTGATGAATTAGATATGAAATTACTTTATGAATTGACTGCTGATGGTTCAATTTCTGTTCCTACACTATCAAAAAAACTTGGGATCAACGCTTCTGTTCTTTATAGTAGAATTAAGAGATTGATGAAGAAAAAACTCATTAAAAAATTCACTATTGAAATTGATGATTCACTCTTGGGAATAGGAGTAAAAGCATCTGTTGGAATAAACCGAGATCCAAAGTTCAAGGATGTAATTCATAAACAATTCATGGACATAGTAGAAATTGTATCTATCTCAGAAATAACAGGAAGATTTGATATTATGATTCATGTTTATGCTAAAACACTTGAGGATCTTCATGGTATTGTAATTGATAAAATTGGAAAAATTGAAGGTATTCAAAACACTGAAACTTTTGTAGAGTTACAAAAAACTGATAAAGATCCTGTATATCTGATTCGTTAATTATTGAAATTTAGCATCCCATTTGCCTTCAGTTACTTCGGCAGTGATTTCTTTTGGTGTCTTTCCTTCTACCTTGATTCCTAATGCCAAACAAGTTCCAATGATTGTCTTTGCAACTGATTTTAGTGATGATGCATATGATTTGTCAAGTTTTGTGTTTGCTACTTTAACAATTGAATCCATTGTTACATCTCCTACCCATTCACTACCTGATGCCCCTGAACCTTTTTGAATTCCTGCTTCTTTTAGGATGAGGGCAGCAGCTGAAGGGATTCCTATTTCAATTTCATATTTTTTTGTATCTGTATCAACAATTACTGTTACTGGAACTTTCATTCCTTCGAAATCTGTGGTTTTATCATTAATTGCTTTAATGACTTCCATAATGTTGACTCCTAGAGGGCCTAATGCTGGACCTAATGGTGGACCTGCTGATGCTCCTCCGCCTGTTACAAGTGCTGATACTTTTTGTTCTCCCATGTTAAATCAAACTCAAATTCAAAATTTAATCCTTCCTAAGCTCCTACAGACAGCTTTAGGTAGTTTGCGTCTACAGTTACTGGTAATTGATAGGATGCATCTAGCAAAACTACTGTGGCCTCTTCTTTGTCTACATCAATTCTGGTAATTGTTGCTTTCATTCCCTTGAATGGTCCACCTGTAATCTCTACTATGTTATCTATTGCTAATTGTGAAACTGTTGATTTCTTGATTAGGTATCCTTCGATATCTTTGAATTCTAATTCTCCTCTTAATTGACCTCGAATGTGTCTGACTCCTTCAACTGCTAGATATGCATCACTTGGATTAATTGCCTCAACTACTACGTATCCTTTCAAGTCACTTACCCAAAACACTGATTGAATGTTGATTTTGTTTGCATTAGCTTTTGCTTCTAATAATCTCATGACAACTTTTTCTTGCCCTCCAGTTGTTCTAATTGCGAATAAATGTGATTTTATTTCTTCAGACATTATTTATCTACCAAACGTAATTACCGAAAAGACAAACTGAATTGTAAAACCAATAGCTCCTACTCCTGCTATTCCTAACATGACAAGTCTAAGATGTTGTTGATACTCATCTTTGTCTGGCTTTTTGGCCATTTTCATTGTATTGGCCATGTTTTTCAAAGTCTGCCTAGGGTTCATTGTCAGAAATTAATAAGGTGTCCTTATATTCCTTATCTCATGGAATTACTGGTTGCGTATCAAGATGACCCTGCAGGTCACAATATGGCAAAATTTCTTTCTAAAGATATGATTCTAGATGGTGATGTTTTTCGTGGAAAATATTATGATCTTGTAATTATTCCAACACCTGCCATTTCTGCTGATTGGTTAGAAGAAAAATATGATTATGATGGATTTATTTTTCTCTCAAAACATGCTGCTGAATCTGGTCAATTGGCTTTGACTTGCCATAGTACTGGAAATTTCTCTACTGCAAAATTTGGTGGAAACGATAAACAAATTGCAATTCCAAAACCAGATTTTCAAAAAATATATCTTCAAGCTTTAAAGAAAAATCAGTCACATTTCTCAGATTTTCAAATCACTATAGAGGCAACTCATCACGGACCTACTGCATTGACAAAACCATCTATATTCGTAGAAATTGGAACCACTGAAAAACAATGGAATGATGAATCACTATGTAACTCCATAGCTGCATTGGTTCACAAAGTAATGTCACAACCAATCCCAAAACATCCTGTAGCGATTTGTTTTGGAGGAACTCATTACCCTTCAAAGTTTACTGATGAACTGTTAAATGGAAAATTTGCCCTTGGAACAGTCATTCCAAAACATGCTTTAGAAGAACTAGATGAAAAACTATTTTCTCATATTCTTAAACAAAACAAAATGGCAAAAGCTGCACTCTTGGATTGGAAAGGTCTGGGATCAAACAAGCAAAAACTACTTGATCTTTTAAAAACAACGGACCTTGAGATTATCAAACTATGAATCTTCAACAAAAGATTTACAAAAAATTACTTGAAGTTCCCAAAGGACAAATTACAACTTATGGCGAATTAGCAAAATCTGTGGGATTAAAAAATGGTCAACGTGCAGTTGGAAAAATAATGAACAAAAATCCTTACCCTGTGATTATTCCTTGCCATAGAGTTGTAATGTCTACTGGAAAAATTGGTGGATATGCCTATGGAGAACATGTTAAAACTAAGATGCTTAATGATGAAGGAATTAAAATTCAAAATGGTAAAATTGTAGATTTAGAAAATATAATTTATCGATTCTAACCTTGTCGTTTTGCTACGATTTCTTCCATCAATAATCTAAGGTGTGCTTTGTTTCTAACAGTGTTTCCACCTACTTTCTTGTAAAGAGTCCAAAATTCTGGATTAGTCAAATCTTTTCTGTCTTTTGCAATTTTCAATAATCTTCTCAATGCTCTAACGTGTGCAACATAGACTGTTTTCTTACCTACTCTTGCACCTTTTCTACCTTGTTTCTTACCTTGAGTTGTACCTCTTTTGTTTCGCTGGTCTTTCTTTTCTTGTGCTCTTCCTCTTGATGTACCAGTAAATGGTTTAATTTTGATTGTGTTTGCTGTAATTAGACTTCTAATGTTTTGTCTTGTAATTGCATCTGCAATATCATCTAGATGGTCTGTATCGAATTTGATTCTATGAATTCCAACACCGGTGACTCGGGATGCGAGTCTTTTTTTGGCTCTAAGATTTACTACCAATTGCACTCACTCTTGCGTTAAATATTTTAAATTTCTGTTCAATTGCTTTAACTATGATTTCTTTTCTCTTTTTAGTACCAACACTATGGCCAAATCTAACACCATCTTTCTTTGGATCTAATTTGAGTAAATCATTCAAGTTGAAAACTAGGTTATCTGTAAATCCTGAAGGGTGTAATCCTCGTGCTTCTTTTGGTCCACCATATCCAACTTTGACGAGACCTGGACGACCTCTGCCTTTTTGTTTTCTTTGGTGGTGATCAATACCTTTTGGTTTTCTCCAATTAGTTTGTAGTCTAACATAACGCCAACTTTCTGGTCTAATGAAATCTGGTTTGTTTCCCTTAGCCTCTTCTCTCTTTGCGAGTAGTTCCTTGTTGATCATTATCAAACTGAGTCTTGAATTTTGGAATAAATACGTTCCTAGATGAAAAAAAAATTCTCTATAAGAAAAAGATAATAAGGAAACTCAAGGCGGATCGAATACCTATGAATATGCCTGAGATTGCTAAAATCATTTTTGGGAGTGTAATCTTTTGACTCAAGTTGTAGGCACTGCGCCAACTGAGAAATTCTCATCACAATTAATTGCATTTGGAATTAAACCATCCAAAATTCATCGAAATCTCAATGTAGATCAGATGGTAAAATTGGCAGTAGAACGAAAGGAAGGTGTTGTAAATTCTACAGGCTCACTTTCTGTAAATACTGGCAAGTATACTGGCAGATCCCCTGATGACCGTTTTATCATACATGATGATATAACACGTGATACAATTGATTGGGGACAAATCAATCATCCATTTCCAAGTGATAAATTTGAAAAACTTTTTGAAAAAATGAAAGACTTTGTTGACAATAAAGAATTATTTGTTTTTGATGGTTTTGTAGGGGCTGATCCTGAAACTCGTTTACCTATTAGAGTGATCAATGATCATGTTTGGCAAAGTATGTTTTCTAGTAATTTGTTTATCAAACCTACAAATGATGAATTAGAAAAACATGAACCTGAATTTACTATTTTATGTATTAATGACTTTGTAGCAGATCCTGAAATTGATGGTACAAGAACTGATGTTTTTATTCTAATTGATTTAACAAGAAAAATTGTTTTGATTGGAGGAACTGAATATGCCGGTGAGATGAAAAAATCAATGTTTGGTGTAATGAATTTTCTTTTACCTGGACGTGGTATTTTCCCAATGCATTGCTCTGCAAATATTGGTGAAAAAGGCGATACTGCTTTGTTCTTTGGATTATCTGGTACTGGTAAAACTACTCTTTCAGCAGATCCAAATAGAAAATTAATTGGAGATGATGAACATGGATGGTCTGATAATGGTACTTTTAATTTTGAAGGAGGTTGCTATGCAAAATGTATTAACCTAAGTCAAGAAGCAGAACCTGAAATTTGGAATGCAATTAAACCTGGTGCTCTCTTAGAAAATGTTGTATTAAATGACAATGTTCCAGATTATGATGACAACACATTAACAGAAAATACTCGTGTTGGATATCCCATTAATTACATCCCTGGTGCAGTAATTCCAAGTGTAGGTGGCAATCCTAAAGTTATTGTATTTTTAACTGCAGATGCATTAGGAGTTTTGCCTCCTGTTTCTCGACTTACAAAAGAAGGTGCAATGTATCATTTCATGTCTGGATATACTAGCAAATTGGCTGGAACAGAAAGAGGAATTAAAGAACCAAAATCTGTATTTTCTCAGTGTTTTGGAGCCCCATTCATGCCTAGACCTGCATCAGTTTATGCGAAACTTTTAGGAGAAAAAATTAATCAGCACGATACCGTAGTTTACCTAGTTAACACTGGATGGTCTGGTGGTCCATACGGTATTGGAGAAAGAATCAAAATCAAATACAGCCGTGCCATGGTAACTGCTGCTATTTCTGGTGCACTTGATGCTGTAAAATATAGACATGATGATATGTTCAATCTTGATATTCCTACTGAAGTAGAAGGTGTTCCTTCTGAAATTTTAGACCCGAAAAATACTTGGGTTGACAAAGATTCCTATGAACGTTCTGCAAAAGAATTAGCAAAAATGTTTGTTGAAAACTTTGAGAAATTCAAAAATGTTTCACCTGAAATTAGCAATGCAGGTCCTAAAATTTAACAATAATTATTTTCTATTAATTAAACCAAATATTCCAATTCCAACTAGAATTATGGCAATTATTACAATTTGTTTTTCTGGAATATCTGGAATGTCTACTCTGTTATTATTTTCTTCAAGTGAATTGATCTCAATTGTGCTAAATGCATTTGATGTATTTCCGTTAACTCGAATTTTGGCATCTATCCAATATTCTGAATTTTCATAAATTTCAATTGATGCTTTTTTATCTGGAGTTGTAGTTATAGTTGATGTACTTGCATCTTTACTATTTATGATTGAA
>CALFHG010000127.1 GCA_937875805.1 uncultured Nitrosopumilaceae archaeon | reverse complement strand
AAATTACATACTGTGATTGTGACTGAGTATCGTGACAAAGAATCACAACTGACAA
This sequence comes from uncultured Nitrosopumilaceae archaeon, assembly GCA_937875805.1. Classification (GTDB taxonomy): domain Archaea; phylum Thermoproteota; class Nitrososphaeria; order Nitrososphaerales; family Nitrosopumilaceae; genus Nitrosopumilus. Next base: position 2,306 of record CALFHG010000127.1, on the reverse strand, counting down.
CCCTGGAAACTCAAGATAATAGAGAAAAATCCCAATCTAATCGTCTTCATGATGAGGAAGATTCATTGAAATTAGAACAACAAGAATTGGAAACCAAAATTAAGGACCTTGAAATTCAAAAGGAATTAAAAAATGAAATACTTGTACAACTAAGAGAAAAAGAACAAGAACTTATTTCTACATCTGGTTCATCCATTGGACATATTACAGAATTTGATGATCAACTCAAAGTATTATCTGAAAAAGATAAAGAATTAACTAAACAAATCAATATAATAGAACGTCAAACTGATTCTCTCACTCGTGATCTTCACGATTTAGTTGAAAAAGAGACTAAACTACAACAACTTCTATCTGCATTTGGATTTGATAAAGATATGGAAACATTTGATGTTGAATTAATTGTACATGGATTAACCACTGAATTATCTTCTCTAAATGCATTAAATGCAAAAGCACCTGAAACATATCTTGAAGTATCTTATGGATACCGTTCCATGTCTACAAGAAAGAATTCTTTAGAATCTGAACGAAATTCAATCGTTAAATTCATAGAAGATATTGAAAAAGATAAACGTCAAACATTTTTGGATGCATTTGATAAAGTCGATAAAGAAATTCGATTAATTTTCAATAAAATGACTGATGGTAATGCTTGGTTAGAATTACAAAATGAAGATGATATATTTAATTCTGGAATTTCATATTTGATTCAATTCCCAAATAAACCAAAAAGAGAATCTACATCAATAAGTGGTGGTGAGAAAACACTAGCTGCAATTGTATTTGTTCTGGCATTACAAAAACTAAAGCCATCTCCCTTCTACCTGTTTGATGAAGTTGATGCACACCTTGATGCCCCAAATTCTGAAAGATTGGCAAAAATTTTAGAAGAAAGATCTAAAGAAAGTCAGTTTATCATGGTATCACTAAAAGACTCTGTAATACAAAAAGCAAAACTGATCTATGGTGTATTTCCAAAGAATGGAGTCTCACATGTTGTTACATACAAAGATAAGCGACTTCCTACAATGAAAACTTCCTAGTCTAGTTTCACAAAACAGGCAGAATAATGTTCTTCATTAATTTTTTCTAATTTTGGTTCTTCAACGCATTTTTCAATAGCATATGGGCATCTTGCTCTGAATCTACATCCTTCATACACATCAATATCTAATGGTTCATTGATTCTGATTTTTCTTTCTCTGTGCAAGTTGTCAGGATCTGGCTCAGAAATTGCATCCATTAATGCTTGAGTGTATGGGTGACTGGGTTTAACCAACACTTGATTGATTGGTCCAATTTCTACCATTTTCCCCTTGTACAAAATACCTATTCTCTGACCAAAATATCTGGCAGTGGCCAAGTCGTGTGTAATGTAGATAAATGAAATATTGTATTTTTTCTGTAATTCATGCATCAATTCTAACATTTCAGATCTAATTGATACATCTAACATTGATACTGGTTCATCTGCCAGTATCACTTTTGGTTTTAGTGCCAAAGCTCTTGCCAGTACGACTCTCTGTCTTTGTCCTCCCGATAACATGTGGGGATATCTTTTTACAATTTCTTCGGCTGGTTCTAATTTTACTTCACGTAACACTTCGATCACTCTTTTGATTCTGTCCTGCTTGTTTCCAATTTTGTGGATTTCTAGAGGTTCAGATACAATGTCTCCAATTTTCATTCTTGGATTAATTGAATCATATGGATCTTGATGTATCATTTGACAATTCATTCTAATTTTTGCTAAATTTTCTTTATTATTATCAATCTCAGTTCCTTCAAAAAATATTTTTCCTGAATCTAACTCAATTGATTTTAGAATTAATTTTGCAATTGTTGATTTTCCAGAACCTGATTCACCAGCTAAAACAAAAACTTCACCTTTTTTTAGTGAAAATGATACATCATCAGTTGCTCTGATTGTAACTGATTTTGTTCCAAAAATTCCTTTTTTTGTGAAATATTTTTTCAAATGTTCTACTCTTAGAATTTCATCCACTAGTTATTGTTGAATAAAGAAGTATATCAAGAAATATTTTTCATGCGTAACATTTGGGATAAAGCATTTATGTTAAAAAAAGACGGGTTTAATACTTGAATGAAACAATCCAAAAAAATCTTGATTACAAAAAATATGTTATAGATTCTAAACTTCAATATTTTAAACCCCATGCTAGTAAAATTGAGAAAACATTCGCTGAAGAAATCTCTTCAAGTTTGAATAGGGATTCTAAATTTATTGCACCCAAGTTTTTTTATGATAAAAAGGGCTCTGATTTATTTGAAAAGATTTGCAC
>CALFHG010000126.1 GCA_937875805.1 uncultured Nitrosopumilaceae archaeon | reverse complement strand
AGAAAATGGCCAAAGAATTGGATGATGAAAAATGATTTTATCTCTTTGATTTTGCTTTCCTTTCTTTAATCCTGGATTTAGTTACCTTTACTGACTGTCTTTGATTATTCTCCATCTTGTTTGCTATGGAATCAATCTGTTTGATAATTATTGCTTGTAATTCTGGAGAATCACTTTTCAATAATTTTACTTTTAATTTTTTTAATTGATTTGAATATCCTTCAAAATCATCTCTTAAATCATTTAGATATGGATCATTCATAATAATTTTTTATTTACCTTATATTTTAGGGATTTCTATACTCTGGATTTATAATATTATTTCACTGAATTAATTTATGCAGTTAACTGGTATTCTTCAGATTAGATCATATGATAAAATAAAAGAATTTTTGAATGAAGAACATGTTGGACGTGTAGCAAGTATAGATGAGAATGGATTTCCACAAATTATTCCTATGAACTTTGTATTTCTTAATGATGCAGTTTACATGCATTCTCATGTAAAGGGTGAAAAATTAGATAATATTTCTAGAAACAATAAAGTTGGATTTGAGGCTGATAGGGAATTAGAATTCCTGCCATCTTATTTTGAAGACCCACATAATGCATCTCTAGCTGACACATTATACATCAGCGTCGTAATGAAAGGAATATCCTCTTTTGTATCTGATAGAGAAGAAAAGACGCTTGCTCTAAATGGATTGATGAAAAAATATCAGCCTGAAGGACAATATGATCCAATTCAATCTGATATGCGCGTTTTAGATGCTGTAAGTGTGTTCAAAGTCAATCCTCAAACAATCCATGGTAAATACAAAATTGGTCAACATATGAGGCCTGAAGAAAGATTGAATTTGGCACAAAAAATCCTAGAAAAAAAATCCCCGTCTGCTCTTGAAACTTTGAAAATTATGGGTTTTGAGGTATCTGAATCTGGTCTTCAAATGATTGATGAGCCTGTATGGTAAGTCTGAATTTTTTAAAATTCAATCCATTCACAATTAATTATTTTTAGATTTAATTCTTAGGTGATTGCTTTCTAAATTTTCTAAATTGATGCTTTGTTGACCTGTTGTTTTTATTTGACAAACGTTAGCTATAAGTTCAGTTTTCGGCGATTGTATCTGTTGGAACAAATATCTCATTTTGAATTGGCATCTGATTATGTCCCTACTGGAGATCAACCCCAAGCTATTGATTCCTTGGTAAAAGGCGTAAAGAAAGGAAGTGTTCAAACATTACTTGGGGTAACTGGAAGTGGAAAGACCTTCTCTGTGGCAAATGTTATTGAAAGAACTGGAAAAAACACCCTAGTAATTTCTCATAACAAAACTCTTGCAGCACAACTTTATTCTGAACTAAAACAATTTTTTCCAAAAAACAATGTTGGCTATTTTGTATCATACTATGATTACTATCAACCTGAAAGTTATCTTCCTCAAACAGATACCTATATTGAAAAAGATACACAAATCAATGAAAAAATTGAAAAGATGAGATTAGAGGCAACTGCAATGCTGCTTTCAGGGGAACCGACAATCATTGTGTCTACTGTCTCTTGTATCTATTCTCTTGGTAATCCAAAGGATTGGGGGGATTTAGCTGTTACAATTAACACAGGTGATGAAATTAAAAGAAATGAAATAATTCGACGATTTGTGGATGCAAGATATGAAAGAAATGATACTGAAGTAGCACCTGGAAATTTTAGAGTTAAAGGGGATACTATTGATGTCACACCTGCATATTCTGAAGATTTAGTTAGAATCTCTATGTTTGGAGATGAAGTAGAAAAAATTACTATTTTAGATCACGTCTCTTTAAAAGAAAAAAAGAAAGTATCTCAAATGAAAATTTATCCTGCAAAACACTATATTGTTGCAAAAGATGTTCGCAAAACCGCTGTTAAATCAATTGGTGATGAATTAAAAAAACGATTGCCTGAATTAAATGAATTAGAAAAACAAAGACTTGAGATGCGAACAAAATATGATTTGGAAATGATTGAAGAATTGGGATATTGTTCTGGTATTGAAAATTACTCTAGACATTTTGATGGGCGAAAAGCAGGTGAAAAAGCATTTTGTCTAATGGATTTTTTTGGTGATGATTATCTTTTGGTAATTGATGAGTCTCATGTGACATTACCACAACTTCATGGAATGTACAAGGGAGACCGTTCAAGAAAAAATCAGTTAATTACATACGGGTTTAGACTACCCAGTGCATTTGATAATCGCCCACTAAAATTTGAAGAATTTGAAGAATACATACAAAATACAATTTTTGTTTCAGCAACTCCTTCTGAATATGAGAAAAAAATTTCATCTCACATTGTTGAGCAACTTGTAAGGCCTACTGGTTTACTTGACCCCCAAGTTGAGATTAGGTCTACGAAAAATCAGATGGATGATTTAATTCAGGAAATTAACAAAAGATCTGCTAATTCTGAACGAGTTTTAGTCACAACTCTGACTAAGAGGATGGCTGAAGATTTGGCTGAATATCTTTCAAAAAAACATATCAGAGTTAGATACATGCATTCAGAAATCGAGGGATTGCAGAGAACTGAGATACTTCGGCAATTACGATTAGGTGAATTTGATGTTCTTGTGGGCATTAATCTTCTCCGAGAAGGCTTGGATCTTCCAGAAGTTTCTCTAGTTGCAATTTTAGATGCTGATAAGGAAGGATTTTTGAGGAATTTTACGAGCTTGATTCAAACGTGCGGTCGAGCTGCAAGAAATGTAAATGGAACTGTCATAATGTATGCTGATAAAACAACACAATCTATGAAAAATACTATGAGTGAAACTAAACGTCGTAGAGAAAAACAAATTCAATATAATAAAGATCATAACATTATTCCTAAAACTATTATCAAATCGGTTCCAGTTCAAGAAGTTGCTTTAGATGATTCAAAACTAAAATCTACACATGATCTTACAACTGAAGTAATTGATTTGGATGCCCAAATGAAAAAGTATTCTGAAGAGTTAGATTTTGAAGGTGCAATTGAATGTAGAG
>CALFHG010000125.1 GCA_937875805.1 uncultured Nitrosopumilaceae archaeon | reverse complement strand
GATCAGAGGAGCTTCTAGGAATTCATAGTTGTCAAGATAGGCTTTTGTGGCAAGACTTAGTGCCATATCCTTATCTCCATTACTATATTCCAGTTTTGTTTGTTCAAGTAATTCTTGAATATTTTCGACATATTCTAATAGATTATGTCCTTCATCTTCAACACCTAAAATTTCATCAATTTCATGAATGATTCCACCTGCAAGTGTTTCAACTTGTGAAGGATCTGCTCTTACATCATATGCTGCCCAAAGATCTTCGTATAGTTCTTCAATCTCTTCAACCATATGATGATCAATATCAGATTCTATTTCAGCAAAAATCTGCTGTGATCTCCATACAAATGCAGAGCCATCCTGGAATTCAGCCATTTCACCGATGACGCCATCAGATACTGCCTCAGCATATTCTGCTATTGATGTATCAAGTAAAACTTTCATTAGTTCTACCTTAAAGGCAGTTTCACCACTTAATTTATCCCCAACAACAGTTGAACGTGCTATTGCAACAACATCTTTTGCATCATCGATTGCTTGCTGAGCTTGTGCTCGTGATACCTTGGTGTTTGCTTTGTTCTGCAGGTCCATCAATGTTTGTTGGACTTTAGCATCAAGATTAGGATCTGATGCCTTTAGTACAGGTTTCATTGAATCATACAATTCTGCAACTGGATGTGTTGCATGAATTAATGCAAGCTCGGCATTTTTATCATCAAGATTTTGTTCTAAAGCCCAAAAATGTCCTAGTGTTTCCTCAAGTGAAGAAGCAAAATCGGCCTTGTCTTGATAAGATTCTGCAGATGCTACTTGAGAAAAGGTAGACGTCAGAAGAACAGATGTCATTAGAAGTGTCAATATTGTAACTTTTGTCATTAGTGCATTAACTTGAGAATGTTGATTTAAAGGGTATGTGAATTCTTGAAATCTATTCTAAAAACATAGAATCATTTGAAATGAAAATTTATCTAAATTCTACAATTCAATTATTATTGATGCCCGCTCGTGTTCATCCAACTCTTGTCTTACTGCATTTAATATGTGAGAAGAAGAAGTCAAGATGGAATAATCAATTAATTTTAAATCATTGATCAGATAAACTTGCGGAGCAACGTCATTATTTCTAGACTCTAAAAAATCATCTAATTCTTCAAGGATAGATATTTTTCCACCCTGAAAAATTTTTCCATTTTTCAAATATTTTTTCATTTTACCAAATCTGTCAAGTACCAGTAAGGGATGACGATGTTTTTTACTAAAAAGATGTTTTTCTGTAATATGTCCAGAAAACACCATATAATGATCAGATTCAAAACTAAGATCAGTTAATTCTTCTGAAATTTGGAATATCTCACTAGCTCTACTCTTTGCTTCTTGTAACGTAAAGAAATTTTTTGTAGATTCAGCACTGTCAAGTTCTACATTTCCAATTGCCGTAACTCTTAAAATTGATCTGTCAGGAAGATACTGGCTATCAATTACAATTGATTCAGGAACTGCACCCTTACCAATCATTATAGCATGAATTTTTTTATTAGCTTGATTAATCTGTTCAGGAGTTGGATTAATTAGAGTGTGTTCTATTTCTTCTTGTAGCATTGATGAGGCAACACCGATAGAGGAAATAACTTCAG
>CALFHG010000124.1 GCA_937875805.1 uncultured Nitrosopumilaceae archaeon | reverse complement strand
GCTTTTACAGAATATGTTCCATCAACTCTGAAATTTACTCCTTCTTTAACAAGAAAACTTGTAGTAAATTCCAAGTTAGAATCAATTGTACCAAAATAAAATCCTGCAGGCATTCCAAAAGGATCATAAATTCCAATCAATACAGTTGGAGAAGTTATTGTGGAAACTTGGCCAGTTATTTTAACAAAATCATCATCAGTGTATTGTTTTTGTTCTGTGTATAGTAAAATAATCTCAGGGGATAGGATTTCTTCAATTAAAACTTCAGGTTCAGAATAGGCACCTTGAACTGTAAAATAATGATTTTCAGAAATTGCCCCATAATCAAATTTGACTAAATATTCACCAGTTTTTTCATAAAATGGAGTTTCAAGCAGTATTGTTTTACTAAATGTTTTTTCAGATGAAATTTCTAAATTATTTGCAGACAAGATTTTTCCATCAGGATTATAGATACTCATAGCAATACTAGGCATTCCAACCTCAATTACTTCACCAGAAACAGTTAGAGAATCCCCTAAATCATAAAATTGCTTGTCAAAATTGATAATTAATGAATCTGCAAAAACTTCTGTAAAAATCACAGAAGAAAACACGGCTAACACTAGAGTAACTCCTAATACAATTCCTAACACATTATAAAAAAACGTGAATTTCTATTTAATAATATCGTAGAAAATATTCTTTTCAGGGAATAGTGATCAAAGTAGACATTAACTGAGACAAAACTGTTGGATCATTAATTGAGCTCCAAACAAAAGTTTCTATTTCATAAATTCCAGATTTTTTTGGAATCCATGATTGAGAAACATCTAAACTTTGCTGAGAATTAATTTCCCCCTGAATCCAGGATAGAGATTCAACAACATGTTTATCATTTTTCACTTGGAACATGTAAACAAATTTTTGTTTAAAATCATGTTCATTTGAAATATTTCCAACTATTTGTATTTGTGAATTTTGTGAAAATGATTCTAATTTATTTCCTAGTCCATCAGAGAAAGTAATTTGAGAATTTTTAATTCGCTCAATTGGAGGAATAGATGAATCAACTCTTGCACTAGTTTCAATTGCTAAATTATCTGATGTAGAGTAAGGTTTTGGTAAAGTATAGTCATTGTATTTGGCAAAAATTTCATCTCCAGGAAGCGAATAAAGTCTATCACCACTTGAATGAGAATTCTGAGATAATGAAATGGTTGCAACAAAAGAGCCTGAATCCTCAGATGTCTCCATAGCATTAACTTCAATTCCTGCAACATCAGAATCAGAAAAAATTTGTATTGGTAAATTATCTATTGCCTCAGGATTCAAATTCATATCTAAATCAATCACACGAACCATTGCAGATTTTTCCAAAAAGAAAAGATCATCAATAAAATTAATTGTTCCAACATTCCAACGTACTGGAACTGATTCAACCAATACAACCCCATCAGCAAATTCAAATGAAATTGTTATTGCAGAATCTCTATCGACTTCTAAAAATCCACTAGTAGGACCATTTCCACTAGTTCTAGGAGTGGTATCAGAATCACCATCACCATCAGCATCATGAGTAAAACCTGTAAGGATTACTTCTGCAGTAAAAATTCCAGAATTTACATCAGTCTCAGTAAATCGATATGAGTCCAGAGAATGCTCAGATGTAGAAATTTTAATTGCATGTTCACTTGTTTCTCCAATTGAATCAATTAGATGTCTATCAGAATTCCAACTGGGGGAAATAATAGTAATTTTCATTTTATCTGTCCAGGAATAAACTGGTTTGTCGGTAAATATTGGAGAGTATGGTTTATCGTAGTTTGGTGCAGTTGCTCCAAATGCTGAAAGTAGAATCAAAAAGAAAAGTAAAAACGGTAACATGGTAAAAAATTAAAAACTATTGAATTTAATGTTTGATGAATAATGTTCTAAGGTTCGTCATTAGGAAAAGAAATAGACAGAATATTATCTCCACGGAGTAATATTTTTCCAAGTTTCTCATGTTTCTCTTCAGAAACATCTTCGGCATTATCTAATGAGAGATTCATATGAATATCAAAGT
>CALFHG010000123.1 GCA_937875805.1 uncultured Nitrosopumilaceae archaeon | reverse complement strand
TGGTCTTAAATCTGGGTTGAAAGCTGGTAAAAAACTAAAAACTTCTAAAGGTAATGAACTTGATTTGTTGAAAAAACTTGGAGATTTACAAAAAGCAGGAATAATCACCAAGAAAGAATTTGAAGAAAAAAAGAAAAAAATACTTTCTAAAATTTAGGCCTTGGATTTAACAAATCTGGCTGTTGGAATTTTTCTTGTAATTCTGGGAGTTGTGATAATATTTGTTGGAAATTATTATAGTAAAATTATTGGGATTTTACATGTTTTAATTTACTTTATGGCTTTTTTTGTTATTCTTTGTGGTGTGATCTTTGTATTTTTCTATGATACACCTGCATTGATTTAGTTTATTTTGATAAAAATTTATCTGGACTTGCAGCATGTTTTTTCATTGTATGTTCAATGAATTCTGATTCAATTTTTGTTGTGAATTTACATAGCTTGCATTGGAAAACTTCTTGTCTCCCAAATGATTTTGCTCTGGATGCTGCACGAGCCACTGTGAGTGTTAGAATCACTGCAATGATTGTGATGATGACTGCATAAACTAACATTGGACCAACTGCATCAGCAGTACCGAAAATTTCTTTGAAGACTGCCTTAATTGCATCATTCCATGCAAGTGCTGCAACCAATCCAAATGCTGCAGTTATCAGTGCTGCAATTTTATCTAAAACTTCTTGTTTTATTGGTGTTGGTTTGTCTTCGTCGCTCATTTCGTTTCATGTTTTGGCAAATGGTATAAAAACTATTCTTGAAACTCTATCTCCTATTGACTTGCCTGTACTTGGAATTTTTACTGAACTAGATAGATGAATTTCAGTTGACACTGTCAATGATTTGAATCTACGTTAAATCAAGTAGATGTAGAAAATCAAATTTACATTTATGATGGAGTTGATTATGCTTTTACAAATCCTTCTGGTGAGTGGTATGCTCCTGAGGAATCAAAAGATGCATGGGCTCACACAATCTCCTTTTTGAAATTTATTCTTAGATAATTCTTAAAATAACTTATTTTTTTATGAATATCTTAAATATTATAACTCTTCAAACAAATAATGAGTCGTGAAGATTTCAATTATTCATCTATTCTAGTTCATGATATTATGACTAGGGCTTTAATCACTGTAAATTTAGCAACCACTGCATTACAAGTTGCAAAAATGATGGAACAAGGAGGAATTGGTGCAATACTTGTCCAAGATAATGACAATCCTGTGGGTATTGTAACTGATAGAGATTTTGCAACAAGAGTAGTTGCAAATAATTTACCATTTGATACGTCAGTAGAAAAAATAATGTCTTCACCCTTAATTTCCATTAATCACAATGAACCAATTTCTGCA
>CALFHG010000122.1 GCA_937875805.1 uncultured Nitrosopumilaceae archaeon | reverse complement strand
TTTATAATAAATTACTATTTTTTGTATAATTTTTATACCCAGTCATAAATTAATGGATCTATAAATTACTAAATTTACTCTAACAATTATTGAAATTATCAGGTAAAATTGCATTAGTAACTGGTGGTAGTCGTGGGATAGGATTAGCAACTGCAAAAATTCTATCAGAAAATGGAGCTACAGTTGTAATCACTGCAAAAGATGAAAAAAGATTAGAAAGCGCAGTAAAAGAAATTCCTAATGCAATAGGTATTGCAGCTAATATCAGAAATACAAATGATGTAAAAAATGTTGTAAGTAAGGTAATTGCAAAATTTACTAAATTAGATATTCTTGTGAATAATGCAGGAATTTTTCCAAAAATAAAAAAATACATGAAATTGATGAAGATGAATGGAATGAAGTTTTAGATGTAAATCTTACAGGTCAGTTTAGATTTACTAAGGAGGCCATACCTTATTTGCAAAAAACATGTGGTTCAATAATTAACATTTCATCAGATGCTGGAATAAAGGCATATCAAGGATTTAATGCAGATGCATATTCTGCATCAAAAGCTGCATTAATTCTATTAACAAAATGTTGGGCTCTTGAATACTCTAAAGACAAAATTAGAGTTAATTGTATTTGTCCTGGTGTAGTAGATACTGATATGACAAAACCATTTTTGAAGACTGAGAAAGACAAAGAATTTATGAATAATGAGCACCCAATTGGAAGAATTGGACAGCCTGAAGAAATAGGAAAAGCAGTGTTATATTTTGCATCAGATGATGCATCATGGACTACAGGTGCAATACTGACTGTAGATGGAGGAGAATCAATAAAATGAATTCACATGAATTTAATACAACTTCAAAGGAGAAATAGAGATGAAAGATAGAAAAGCAAAAGCAAAATTAATTGTACTTTTAGGAATTATTTGGATTGTCATAACATTACCTTTACCTTGGATAGTAAACAATCCGGACATATCAACGGCACAATTCAATACTATACTTACTATCATTGGAGTAATGTCAATTCCATTCATTATGCTCGGAGTTGTTTGGACGTTAAAGCCAGAACTTACAACTTAGGTAATTTCAATTGAAAGATATTCCAATTTCTGATAAGATTCCTGAATTAGACATTGCTATTAAGGCTGCAATAGAGGCTGGCAATGCAATTCTAGAGATTTATCAGAAAGATTACAAAACATCTACAAAAAATGATAATTCTCCAATCACAGATGCTGATTTGAAAAGTAATGAAGTCATTAAAGAAATTCTATCACAAACAAAACATTGGATTTTATCTGAAGAAGATAAAGATAATTTAGATAGATTATCACAAGAAATAATTTGGATTGTGGATCCACTTGATGGAACTTCTGATTTCATTGACAAAACAGGCGAATTTACAGTTATGATTTCCTTAATTAAAAATAAAAAACCAATTCTTGGGGTAATTGGATGGCCTACAGAAAATACATTGTTTGTGGCTCAAAAAGGAAGTGGAGCATTTAGATTTTCAAATGAAAAATGGGAAAAAATTTCAGTAACAAAAATTTCAGAAGTTCCAAAAAGTAGAACTGTAGGTTCTAGACATCATTTATCAGATAAGGAAAAATCATTTATTAAAAAATTAGGTATTGAAGATTTTACAAGTATTGGTAGTTCATTAAAAGTTGGAATGATTAGTTCTGGTGAAGCTGAAGCATACATTACAACTACAAATAAAATGAAAGAATGGGATTCAGCTGCTTCTTATTGTATAATTTCAGAAGCTGGAGGTAAAATGACAGACATGTTAGGAAATGATATCACATACAATAACAAAGATGTGTATCATCAGAATGGAATTCTTGTTACAAATGGATTAGTTCATAATAAAATAGTTGAAGAATTTAAAAAATTAAAGTAGGTTTCTTCCTTTAAGAAAGTCCTTTACTTTTTGTGCACTGTCTGAAAGTGAATCATGTTCTGTATCAACAACTAAATCTGCTTTTTCTGGAGCTTCATAAGGATCATCAATTCCTGTAAATCCTTTGATTTCTCCTTTTCTAGCCTTAGCATACATACCTTTGACATCTCTTTCTTCACATTTTTCTAGTGAACATTTTACATAACATTCTGCAAACTGATCACCTGCATTGATAATTTCTCTAGCATTTTCTCTGTTCTCAAGATATGGAGATACAAGAGATACTGCACTTGGAACACCATGTTTTAGCAAAAGCTTTGCTAAATGAGCAACTTTTTTGTTATGCTCATCACGTCCTGCTTTTGAAAAGTCTTTTGGGGAAAACCATTCTCTTAGTTCATCACCATCAAGCATTGCCAAATTTGGAATATCTTTTTGCAAATCTTTTACAATCGTAGTCTTTCCTGAACAAGGAAGACCAGTCATCCAAAGAATGAAAGGTTTCATGAGTAAAATATCTGAATAACCCATAAAGAGCTTACGTTAGTTTTTAGCCCAAGGTTGATTTTCTAAATAATCAATATCTGCAATTAGTTCTTTGACTTTTTTTACTATTGCAAAAACTGATCTATATTGTTCATACATTTCAATTTCTTCCTCTTTTGATAAAACTTCAGCTTCTGCAATATCAAAAAATTTATTTTCTTTGTTAAGATGATCATGGAGAAAAATTGCATATGTTCTCAAATATCTTGATACAGGTTCTTGTGCATCCTCACCATTTTTCCATCTTTTTAGATGATGTGATATTTGTCTAGCGATATTCCTTCCAAATTCATGTTCAATCATAAATTTTCGAATTTCTTCTTTTAGTGTATCATAACTTGCAACACATGGAAAATACGAATCTTCCTCTCTTGAATGATGAATGGTGTCAACAAATTCTGAAATGACTATGGTAATTTTTGTTAGATCTGAAAAGGGAATTTTAGTGCCTTTGTACAATTCAGATGCACATTTTGATATTATTTTTTCTAAACGCCTGACTTGATCATGATCAGTACGAAGTTGATTTGAGGCGCTCATAATATTTGTCTAAAATACGTTATTTAAAAATCAGATAGAGCCTAAAAATACCAAATAATCAAGTTTAATTTTTATTCAGATGGATTTACATTTAGACATTAATGAATCTCATAGTTTTATCCATTTTGAATTTATTTAGAAGTCAATTGGGAGATACATTTCCGTTATCTAATTTTGATACAAGTATGATTTTTGATAAAATTACAGAGTTACAAAATTCTATAGCAGCATTGTTTATTCATGATGGACCTATTGCTGAAGCTCATGTGATATTGCTTGCCGCAGGTGTTGTGATTTTTCTAGGAGTAGCAGGAGAAGCATTCTTCAAAAAAACTGGTATTCCAGATGTAGCTTTTCTAATGATTCTTGGTGTAATTATTGGACCAGTACTTGGACTTATTCAACCTGAAGCTGTCATTCAAGTAATACCGTATTTTGCAGCTCTTGCATTAATCATCATCATGTTTGATGGTGGACTAAATTTAGATATCAAACATGTCATAAAAACTGCACATTTTTCATTTGCACTTGCTATTCTTGGTTTTATTTTATCAGTTGCAATGATTACTCTTGCTGCACATTTCGCATTGGGATGGTTATGGTTAGAGAGTATTCTTTTAGGATCAATTGTTGGTGGAAGCAGTTCAGCAATTGTATTTGGACTAGTTAAAAATATCAAAATTTCAGAAGAAACAAAATCAATGTTAAGTTTTGAATCAGCATTAACTGATATTTTAGCCACGATTATTGCATTCATATTATTTGAAGCAATATTAGCAGGACATTTTGATATTCAAACTCTACAAGAAACCATTGGAAGAGCAGTTGTAGTTGGTCTAATTCTTGGATTTGGAGTAGGAATTCCTTGGATGTATGTTTCGACAAAACTTGGAAATGCACAACACGCCTACATGCTTACATTAGGAGTCTTGTTTGTTCTATTCTTTTTGGCAAATTCGTTTGGAGAATCTGGTGCATTGACTGCTTTGGTATTTGGTTTGATGATTGGAAACAAAAGTCATCTATCACGTTTACTAAGATTCAAACTTCCAAGAATTGAGATGGATGATCCAACACATAATCAATTGACATTTTTGGTAAGATCATTCTTCTTTGTGTTTGTAGGGTTGATGGCAAGTTTTGGACAGATAGAATATCTTGTGTTTGGAGTTTTGATAACAATTGCCGTATACTTTGGAAGAATGTTTATTGGAAAGGTAACATTGACAAAACGATTTTCACGTTTGGATAGGGCAGTAACAAACTCTATGATTCCAAGAGGCTTGGCTGCTGCAGTGCTTGCAACATATCCAATTACTATGGGATTACCAAACGCAGAAGCATACCCACAACTTGTATTCTTTATTATTTTATCATCAGTAATTATTACAACAATTGGATTAGGAAAATCAAAGAATATTCCTCCACCAGAATCTGTTGAAGGTGGATTTGTTAAACCTCCAGAAGAATCTAAAGATGATTCAATAGTAGAAAAAATATCTGATATTTCCATAGAGGATAATATTGAAGGTGGATTTATCAAAGAAAAATTAGATAAATCTGAAAAAGAATAGAGCATTGCTAACTATGCAGAACTAGATAATTTTAGAAAATCTTGTGCCTGTTTCTAATAATTACTTCAATAATATTTGCAGTCTGCAATATCTCTCTAAGATTATAATTTTTCATTTATTGATTTGATATATTTTTCATTATACACATTGAATAGTTGAATTTTGTCCTGAGCTAGAGCCATAGCGCCTGGTCTACTATTGATATGATTTTCAGCAATTTTTTGTTCTTCTAAGAGTTTCTCAAGATTTATTTTTGGTGCTGATTCTAATTCTACAAGTAGGGTTGCAAGTTCTTTTTCAAAATTCTCTTTAGTATCAGGAAGTGCGGGTGGATCAGCACCTATAATTTCTTTAGTTGTTATACTTCCAAATACTTTCCTATCTAGATCAAGCAATAATAAAAAATGAAATTAGTTCTATAAATTCAATTTGATTTTAATCAAATTTAAAAATATGAGTGCAGTGCAATCAAACGTTTTATCTTTAGATAATTTGTAACTATTTCATGACTTATTGTATAGGAAAATGCAAACAATACAAGGCAGTAAAACCATCAGAAATTGGCAGGTATGCTGCCGGACAAAAAAGATGCAATCACTGTGAAGTATTTGTAGAATATGAGGGAATTATTTGCCCATGTTGTAATAGACAACTTAGATGTCTCCCGAGAAGTAGAAAAGGAAAGGAAAAGTACATGGCTCAAATTATAAGATAAATCATGCCTAAGAATTAAAGTCCTACTTATAAGAAATCAATACAAATCTAATCATGCCTATTCCTGCAGACATAGAAGAATTTGTTGAAAAACATATCAAATTAATGATTTCTCAGACTGAGACATATTTGCCATTTATCAGAGTGGCATTTCCGTATTCAAATAATATTGCAGATGGGGTATACAATATAATTATGGGAAGTGCATTATCCATATTCATAAATCAATATGCAATGAAAATGAAATATCCAACTGCAGATGATTTTACAGAATTTGGAAAAATATCTCTCAAATTTAGAGATCAAGTTGATCAGTTTTTTAAATAATTAGGCTATTTCGCCTAGGAAATGTATAATATCATTTGTTACAACAACTGTTCTATCTTTTGGAACATGGTATAATTTTTTTGAACCATTAGAAGATTGAACAATGAGTTTTGAATATGGATCCTTAAGTGATTTGTAAAGAATGCCTTTATCCCCTACTGATTGAGACCAATGGGTTCCTTGTACAAAGGAAATTGTTTGAAACTTTACAACTTGATATGAATAGACCATTTCTAATTAATTATTAATAATTGCACTCATTAATGACTTTCCACCAATTAATGCTGCAATAGAAAGGCCAATGTTAGCTATCAAATTGATTGCAAACGTTCCATAATGACTATGTTCAAGAAGAGTGTTAGATTCTAGTGCAAGTCCAGACATTGTAGTAAGTGAACCACAAAATCCTATAGCAGCAAAAAGAGAATATTTTCCATCAAGATGCCATTGTTGAGACATTACAATAAAGGCACCAAGAATAAATGCTCCAAGTACATTTACTGCCAAAACATTGACAGGTATTGTATTGAAAAGTAAAGGAGATTCAATAACTTTGAGTCTCAGATATGCTCCAAGTACAGAACCTACTGCAAGAAAAATAAATTCTAGACCTTTCATCTAATCATTTGAAACTAATTGACATTATTAGTGCTATTTGTATAATTTTAGGCATAATTTGTGCCTAATTTTGATTTAATTAAGAAATATGTATTCACAGTTTTTATAGGTTCAATATTTTTCCCAAACTGAATGACATTAAAGTTGAGATGTGATGACTATGGTTTTGAATGTGAATATGTTATTGATGAATCAAAATCCATAGCTACAATTGAAAAACTAAGAAATCATTTTGAAGAAGAACATGGAATTGATTATACTGTTGAAGCAGTTACTCAAATGATTACCAATCGTGGACATTCTTTAGAATCAATTAGAAAATAAATTTCTAAAAAAATTATTTTCATTTTTAACATTTATTACAATGTGTGTTATATCTCAATTAAGAATTAGATTTTGAGAAAATTCTAGGAATTTTTAGTTTGTAAAGTTTGGTTTTGATTACAAAATTACCTGAATCATATTGTTTTTATTTAATAATCACCAACAGTAAACAGTAGTGATAGAAAATTATTCAAATGATTATGATGTCAAGTGTCAACTAGATACTTGCGAAACCTACCCTGCAATAACAGATTCTGAAAGAGGAGAGATTGTTTGTGGGGGATGCGGTCTTATCTTATTGCAAAATATGTCAGACATATCACATGAAAACAATGGTTATTCTCAAGAAAGTTTTATGAAACTAGCAAGAACAGGTCCTGCTACATCATTAACAATGAATGATAGAGGGTTATCAACTGTGATTGGTACTAATAGAGATTCTACTGGAAAACCAATTTCTAGTAAAACAAAATATGAATTTAATAGACTACGTACATGGGATCAAAGAAGTAAATCAAGAAAGACTGCAAGTTTTAGCAAGGCTTTCACTTTGCTTCATGGAATGAAAACCAAGTTAGGAATATCAAACAATGTTGTAGAAAATGCAGCCTATATTTACAGAAAAGTAGTTAGTGCAAAATTAACTAGAGGAAGAACTATGTCATCACTAATTGCAGCCTCACTTTATGCAGCATGTAGAGAAAACAACATTCCTAGAACACTAGATGATATTGCAAAAGTTGGAAATATTGAAAGAAGAGTACTCTCTCGAGACTTGAGAACTATAATCAAAAAACTTGAATTGAATCTTAATCAATACAATACATCATCGTTTATCTCAAAAATCTCAAACAACATGAATCTAAGAGAAAAGACAAAACGAGATGCATTCAAAATACTAAGCCTCTGTGAAAAAGAACAGATTACTGCTGGAAAACACCCTGTAGCACAAGCTGCTGCATCATTATACATTTCATGTATTATGAATGGGGAAAAAATCAGTCAAAAAAAGTTTGCAGTAGAATCTGGAATAAGTGATGTTACAATCAGAAACAGAGTCGGCTTGATTAAGAAAACATTAAAGCTAATTGAGTAGATTATTTCAAAAAACCCTACAATTGTATTGTAGGAGAAAATATTTTTTCAAATATTATCTCTTTTAGTTGATTTACTAATTCCAATATTACACGAATCTGCTCTAATGTTATTTCCTTTAGATTTTGTATAGAATTATTTAGTTCTAATATTTCTGTTTGTAATCTTGACTTTTCATTTTTTAGAGATGATATTTGGCTTTGTAGATCATTGTTTTGTTGTTTTAAATTATCATTTTCTTCATTCAATCGTTGTACTTTATCTGAATCAGATTCTCCTGGAAAAGGATCTGGCACAGGTGTAGGATCTGGCATTCTAATGGGTTCTGAGATAGGACCAGGTTCTGGAATTTGTGGCGGCCCTGGTTCTTGTTCTGTTTCAATGGCAAATGTAGTTTGTAAAAAACTAACAGATGCAAGTAGGGCAATCATGCCAAAAATAAGACTAGTATTCATATTATAATTTCACAAAAACATTACAATAGTTTTGTATATGAATATGATTATTGATTTCTGATAATGATAAAGATTATTTGTAAAAATCAGGTTCTTGATCTCTTTTTTGTTTTGGAAGATCTTCCATAACTGCTTGAACTACTTCGTTGTGATTGTATGTTAAATGTCTAAGAAACTTTGCTGATTCATCTGCTCTAGTTTTATCATCTGCAAATAATATTTCAGGACTACTTAATTCATTCATCATTGTATTGCATTCTTTGCATGGTTCAAAATCAAGATAGAGTTTCATAATTCTACGTCATTTTTCTTAGTATTTAGACTATTTTATGGATTGAGGTATAGGTGCCTCTTTTTTTCGAGGCTTTACCTTATCCACAGCATCAACTAGATCTTGTTGTGAAATCTTGATCTCTTTGAGATTTTCTGATTTGGCAGCAACGTATCTCTTCAAAGCAGTTATTGCTGCTCTGTTAGTTACTGCTGCAATCTCTGCACCACTGAAATTATCAGTCAACTTTACTATTTCTGAGATTTTAACATCATTTGCAAGTGGTTTATTTTTTGTATGAATCTCAAAGATGTGTAATCGTCCTTTTTCATCAGGATTTGGTACTTCAATAATTCTATCAAATCTACCTGGTCTGAGAAGAGCCTCATCTACAATATCTAATCGGTTTGTAGCACCAATTATCAATACGTTGTGTAGTTCTTCTAATCCATCAATTTCAGTTAGAATTTGAGATACCACATTTTCTGTAACATGTGAATCTGAACCACCACTACCTCTTCTTGGAACAAGTGCATCAACTTCATCTAAAAAGATGATACATGGTGCTGCTTGTCGTGCTTTTCTGAAAATTTCTCTAACTCCTTTTTCAGATTCTCCTACCCATTTTGAGAGTAATTCAGGACCTTTGATGCTGATAAAGTTAGATTCTGTCATTTTTGCAAGAGCTTTTGCTATCATGGTTTTACCAGTTCCAGGAGGACCATGAAGTAGAATTCCTTTGGGTGAATCTACATCAACATAATCATATGCATCCTTGTATTTGATTGGCCATTCAACTGCTTCTTGAAGTTCTTCTTTTAATTGATCTAAACCACCAACATCATCCCAACTAACATTTGGAATTTGAACTTGAACTTCCCTAAGTGCACTTGGTCCAACTTCTTTTAGTGCTTCTCTAAAGTCTTCATCAGTGATTTGGATCTTTTGAAGAATTTCTGAAGAAATTTCATCATCGTCATAAGAAAAGTCTTTGTCATCAAGAACATTTCTACGTAAAGATCTCATTGCAGCTTCTTTGGATAAAACTTCCAAATCAGCTCCTACAAATCCATGTGTAATTTTTGAGATTTGTTTAAGATCTACTTTTTCATCAATTGGCATTCCACGTGTATGAATTGATAAAATATCAAATCGTCCCTCATCATCAGGAATTCCAATTTCAATTTCTCTATCAAATCTTCCAGGTCTTCTTAATGCAGGATCAATTGAATCAGGTCTGTTTGTAGCTGCAATTACTACAACTTTTCCTCGAGATTTCATTCCATCCATTAATGTCAAAAGTTGAGATACTATTCTCTTCTCTAATTCTCCAGATACTTCATCTCTTTTTGGAGCAATAGAATCAATCTCATCAATGAAAATTATGCTAGGTGCATTTTCTTCAGCTTGAGTAAATATTTCTCTGATTCGCTCTTCACTTTCTCCATAATGTTTTCCCATTATTTCAGGGCCACTTAATGAGATAAAGTGAGCATTGGTTTCTCCAGCTACTGCTTTTGCCAATAGGGTTTTTCCAGTTCCTGGAGGACCGTACAATAAGACACCTTTTGGTGCTTCTACGCCTATTTTCTCAAATAATTCTGGATGTCTCATTGGTAACTCTACCATTTCTCGAATTTTTAGAACTTCACGTTTTAGGCCTCCAAGTTCATCATATGTTATTCTTGGAATAGAAGCATCAATTGCTTTAGTCATTGTTCCAAGTTTGAATACAGTATTTTCTGTTACAATAACAGGTTTTGATGGTTTTGTACTAGTTGTAATAAATTGTATTTTTCCACCCATTTGTGTTGGAAGTTGAATTGAATCATGAACAGTAAAAACATGATTTTGGAAATTTGAAATCATTACATTGTGTAGTTGTTCTTCATCAATGGATAATTTTTCAGTTGGAGATAATGTAATTTGTTCAGCATTTACAGCTTCAACAGATTTTATAGATATTTTATCTCCAATTCCTGCACCAATATTTTGTCTTGTCATTCCATCAATTTTAATGAATCCTGATCCATATTCTTCAGGTGCACCTGGCCAAAGTTTTACATGTGATTTTTTGTTATATGTTAATTCTAGTATTTGTCCGGTATTCCATTTTTGATCCTCAATAATTTTAGGATCAACAATAGCCCTACCTCTTCCAACATGTTGTTGTGGAATTTCATCTATTTTTAAAATTATTTCACTCATATTATTACCTCAAAAATTAGAGGGGTTATTCAACCTCCACCGTTTTGCCTTTTGGTTTTTCTTCTTCAATTAATTTGAAGACGATTTCCAAAACTCCATTTTTGTAAGAAGCTTTTGCAGAGTTTTCATCAACTTTATGTTGTACAGGAACTTTCACATGATATTTTTTTTCATTGTGTTCTGCTGAAAGATTAACTGTCTTGTTTTCAACAACAATTTTGACATCAGTCTTTTCTACTCCTGGCATTTCAGCTATGAGTTTTACTACTTTTTCTTTTTCATCGACAATTGTGTCGACAAGTGGTTCTCGCGTATCAGAAGTTTGTGGAAGGCCTGGTTTGACGTTCCCATATTCTTGTACTACAGGTTTTCCATCAGGACCAACAGTCATTGTATAACCATAAAAATATGGACCAGATTCAGAACCATTTCCCTTGAATTCCTTAAAAATGTCATCTGTATCAAAAAATGAGCTTGACATTCTTTTGAAAATTCTATCAAATTCACTATCAAAGAAGTTTGTCATATTTATCTACTATATGTAATGTATATTACATTATATAAAGATTATTACTATTCTAATGAATTCTTACATAATCCTATTATAACTGACATAATATAATAATCTTAATGAGACTTTCAAGTATGTCTATTCCTGAAGTCGTAAAAGAAATCATTACTAGAAATCGTTCAATTTATGATTGCATGAAGATGGATTTGATAAATTATACAGCTTTGGCAGTAAAACTTCAACCAGAGATAGAAAAGATTCTAGGAAATTCTGTTAATCTCAATACCGTAGTAGTTGCAATCAAAAGATTTGCTGATTCATTTGAAATTAAAAATGAAGTAAAAGAAGAATCAGTTTTAAAAAATGCAAGATTGGCATTAACTGATGGAATAATGGATGTCAAGTTTTCAATCAAGGATTCAAATCAAATGGATCCAATGGCAATTTTGGATAAATTCTCTAAGGTAACTAGTAACTATGAGTTTTTCAGACTCTCTGATTCATTTAGATTTCTTACAGAAGATATGGAAGATATTAGGCAGATTTTCAACAGTGTCTCAACAAGAGATGATATGTTTAGTACTGGTCTTGCAAAAATTAGAATTTCAATCCCAGGGGGTCAAAATCAAACAGATGTAGTATCTTATGTTGCTGAAGTATTACATGCAAATGGAATAGAATTAGTAAATGCATTTTTCAGTCAAGATAATATCATAATAATTCTAAATGAAAGAGATTCATCAAGGGCTTATGATATTTTACATTCAGATATTATGAGAACCTAAGAATACTAGCCATTTTAGTGAAAATTATTCTTATAGCATATATTCAACCAATTTGTGAAGAATTTACGTTTGGCAAGAAATAAGAAAAAAATTGTGATTTTAGGTGGTGGATTTGCAGGAGTAGAGTGTGCCAGACAGTTAGAATCAAAATTTGGAAATGATCCTGAAATTGAATTAGTAATGGTAAGTGAAGATAATTTTCTATTATTCACACCAATGTTACCGCAAGTAGCATCTGGAATGATTGAAACTAGACATATTGTTTTACCCATCAGAACCATTTGTAAAAAAACAAAATTCTATGAGAGCAGAGTCAAAAATGTTGATCCTTATGGAAAACTAGTAACATTGTGGGGAACGGGGGATAGAAGAAGTATTTCAATACATTATGATTTTCTAATTGTAGCATTAGGTAGTGAAACTAATTTTTTTGGAATGGCAGATGTTGAAAAAAATGCATACACAATGAAGACACTCAATGATGCAGTAGTGTTAAGAAATAGAATAATCGATATGCTTGAGCAAGCTGAAAATGAGACTGATCCTATTCTTCGAAAAAGTTTTTTGAATTTTGTTGTTGTAGGTGGTGGATTTGCAGGAATTGAAACTGCAGGAGAATTAATGGATCTTATTTTAGATGCAAGAAAACATTATCCTAATATTCACAAAGAGGATCTCAAAGTAATTGTTCTAGAAGCTCTAGGAATGATTTTGCCTGGATTTAATAAAAAACTTGCAGATTTTGCAAAAGACAAGATGATGGAAAGAGGTATTGACATTAGACTAAAAACTGCAGTTACCAGTTTTGATGGAAATGAAGTTACTATCAAATCATTGGATGAAAATCAAAAGGATTCAATTGATTCATCTGAAATTAATTCAATAATTACAAAGACATTGATTTGGACTGCAGGAGTTACTCCAGTTAATACTATCAAGAGATCAATGCTCAAGACAGAAAGAGGAAAAGTAATAGTGAATGATTATCTAGAAGTTTCAGAATTTCCAGGTGTATTTGCAATAGGTGATTGTGCATTACATATTGATCCTAAAACAGAGAGACCGATACCTCCAACTGCACAAGTTGCAGAAGCTCAAGCAAAAATTGCTGCTAAAAATTTAATTTCATTAATTAAAAATACTAAAAAAGAAAAATTTGTGTATCATTCAAAAGGACAAATGGCAATTATTGGAAAAAGATCAGGAATTGCTACATTTTTAGGAATGAATATCTCTGGTTTTTGGGCTTGGTTAATTTGGAGAAATATTTACCTCTCAAAAATTACAACGTTTGATAAAAAAACTCGAATATTTCTTGACTGGACAATAGATTTGTTCTTTGATAGAGATATTTCAAGACTAAAACTAATGAAACGTGAGACTGAGAAAGAATACAAGCTACTCGATGAAGTAGATGATGTTTGGTAAAAAGAGAATTATTTTCTAATTTTATAGATAACTATTGCAGGTACTGCAAAATACATTCCAATATTCATCAAAATTATTCCAATTCCATAAGATAACATTTCTGTTTCAGAATCAATATCTGCATAATTGAGAATTGATAATGTGGATAGTATTGGAGTAATTGAGAGTTTCACTGCCTCTTTGAAAAGAGGATTTTCACGTTCCAAATCAGCAATTATTGGTGAAAATGAATAGTAGAATTGGTTAAATCCACTCATAAAAGCAGTTCCAGATTTTGTTGATAAAATGGTATTATCTCTAATTTCTCTTAGTTGTTGAACTTGTGGAGCAAGTTCTGAGCCAAATGTTGCAGTTGCTATTAGACATCCACCGCCTTCTTCAGTTAATGTTTCATTATTTATAGCATCTTGGGATAATATTTCAAAGGAATCAATTGTTTCTTCAAATTTTGGAAGTTGGGAATCAAAATCATCTAATGTGTTACTGTATGCAAGAGAATAAAATTTTTCAGTATCATAAATCATAACTTCTTTGAATTGTACATCAAAACTTTCTCCGTTAGATGAAAAGTGTCCTTGTGCATTTATCACATATGCATCATATCCATTAACAATCATTTTTTCTTGTGAAATAATTTTTAGTGTTCCTGCATCAACTGCTGGATTGATTAACTTAATTTTTTCAGAAATAAGTTCATCAAAAGTTCTTTGATCTGTTTCTTGCACTGTTAGTGATATTACAGGATTCATTACTCCTGTTTTAGGTCCAACTGCAACTACATCAGGAGCATTTGCTTCTGTTTTATCAGGAGTTTGTAACAACCATCCTTCAGGTACGGTGAATCCTATTTCATGTTCAGCACTTTGATATTTTTGATTACCAGTTGAAGGAGTTATGATTGATTCAGTACGTTCTGGTTCTTGTAATTTAAGAATATTTGATACTTCTGAACGATTAACTATTGTTATTTTTGTAATTTTTACTTGTTCAGGATCTTGTGGTCTATCTTGAGAAGAAATTTCTACTGATGCAATTTTATCTAAAGTTTCAAAACTTTCTTCAGTTACGATTCTACCAAATACAGTATATTGTTCATCAAGAAAGTTAGAATCAGCATGAACAATGAAAAATTGTGAACCCCCACTGTTAGGATCAGCTGATCTTGCCATGGAAACAATTCCTCGATTATGTTTGATTGTGTTAAATTCAGCATCTACACTTGTGCTTGGACCACCAGTTCCCCACGTACTTGGATCACCACCAATTGTATTTGGATCACCACCTTGAATCATAAATCCAGGAATAATTCTATGAAAAAGGGTTCCATCATAAAATCCAGATTGAGATAGTTTGATAAAATTTTCAACATGTTTTGGTGCATCGTCATAAAAAAATTCTATTGCAATATTTCCAAGATTAGTTTCTAAAATAGCTACAGGATTAACTATGTTAATTTGGTTAATTTCTTGAGCAAATGTATAATTTCCAAAACTAACTAAAAGTAATGAAACTGATAAGATTAAGAGTATTTTATACAATAATTTTTTCCATAAAATCTCACTTAAAAGCTAATTGTATTGATTTTTAACAAAGTCAAATAAATTAACAAACATGCAACCTGATGAAAAGATTCAGGCACATTTAGTTTCAGTATGGAGAGAATCTAAAAAATTCTTTTCAATTGGAGGCAAAGAAGGCATGCTAGTACTTACAGACAAACATTTGATGTTTGTACACAAGACAGAATCTAAAATGAATTGGTGGAAAGCCATCACTCAGAGACAAGTAATTAATTTTATCAAATCAAAAAATACAATGATTCGTCATGACGGGTATAATGAAAAAGATTTGA
Organism: uncultured Nitrosopumilaceae archaeon; assembly: GCA_937875805.1. GTDB lineage: Archaea > Thermoproteota > Nitrososphaeria > Nitrososphaerales > Nitrosopumilaceae > Nitrosopumilus. The sequence goes on along the minus strand of CALFHG010000122.1, from coordinate 6,181 downwards.
TGAATGATTGTGAAGATGATAGAAATATAGAAATAAATTTTGATGATATTTCTAGTATCAGTTTTACAGAAAAAGATTGGGGGAGTTCATTACAATTAGAGTATCAAAAAGATGGAAAAGATGAGAAATTTCAGTATTCAATAGCCCAAGATTGGGTAAAATATCCTGCAAAAGAGCCTACAAAATACATGAAAGTAGATTGGGAGCCGTTTGTGCAATATATTAAAGACAGACAGAAATTTACAAAATAAAATTGAAAGTATATGCTGTAGGCGTTGGACCTGGTTCTCCAAAATATGTAACAGAAATTGTTAAAGAAATAGTTCAGAATTGTGATGTAATAATCGGTTACAAATACACACTAAAAACAATAGAAGATTTGATTATAGGAAAAGAAGTGTATGAAATCACAATGAACAATCAAGAAGAGTCTTATCAAAAAATTCTTCCAAAACTTGGAGATAGAACACTAGTAATTCCATTTACTGGTGATGTTAATTTTTCAGAATCTGAAGTTGTTGATAGATTAATAGAGATTTTTGGAAAAGTTGAGATTATTCCAGGCATTAGTTCAATTCAAGTTGCAGCATCAAGAGCAAAAATTCCTCTTGATAAATCCAAAGTAATTACAATGCATGTTACAACTCCTATTGAAGATAAGAAATTAGAATTACAAAAAGCATTGATTGATGGTTTTAGTGTAATTTTGGTACCAAGGCCTTGGCCAAAACAACCAGACAAACATTTCATGCCTTCTGAAATAGCAATCTATCTCAGAAAACATAATTTTGAGACAGATAAAATGAAAGTTCATGTTTTTGAGGCAATAACTACTAAAAATGAGACAAATTTTGAGGGTACAGTAAAAGATTTGGAAGGAAAAGAATTTTCTGATTTATCTGTAATGGTGTTTAATCAAGTCAGTCTTGATTCATACATGAATTATAGATGGCAGTGGGAAAATTAGTTTCCTAAGTTTTGTCCTTTACCAAAAGTTAGACTATCAGAAGCTGGAAATACATAAGCTACAATACCCATCCATTGATAATCAGGATCATATAGTCTATAGAATCCTGCATCATCGAAAGTTATTGTAGTTGATTCTCCAGGTAAGATTTCTCCTGTTGAGATTCTACCATCAGCAGTATATTGAATATAACGATCAGAATTTTCTTTACCACTTAGAATACTATGAGATACAAGATCATCATTTACTATTGTAATTGAAGCACCAGGTTCAATTGAAATTCTATCTTGTGAAAAGAATCGTAGATGGATTGCAGAATTTACTCCAGGTGTTATATCATCGGCGGTTTTTTGTACAGATGAATAAAGAAGAATATGGATTGCAGAATCATCAGATGTTTTAGATTCTGTAGTGATAATATCAATTTTAGAAAGTGAAGATAATTTTGTAGTGTAAATCACTTTGTAGGTGTCATCCGATGTAGTTATTCTACCAGTAAAACCATAGATTGATGCATCTTTACTTTCTTCAACTAATCTTCCAAAAAAGCTAATTGATGTATCAAAGCCACTTGAACTTTCAATTTCGCCGTTTATTCGAATATATTTTCCTTCACGCAAAAATTTACCGTCTAAATTAGAAATTAAAAATTCTTTGTCATTTAATGTGATAAAACCGTCTTCTGTAAGAAAGTTAATTGTACTTCCGCTCTGTTTTTGAGAAGATAATCCTATATCAATTTCTGAGATTTTGATGATTTCTTCAGTTACTGCAAAGCCAGAACCTTCTAAGAGAAATGCTTGATTTTCAGAAACTTCTGCAAATGATTCATTTACAAAATATCCTGATGAAACTACAAGTAAAGCTAATAGTGTAAAGGCTGCCTTCATGATCAATTTTAGTTTAATTTGGTTTATAATTTACTACTAAATTATTTTAGACTGATTAGGCAAATCAATAGGTAATTAGAAAATTTAGACTCCAGATATATCCAATAGACCTTCTTTTTGAGCCATTTCTATCATGTAAAATTCTAAATAACCTCCAACCAAAAGAAGACCTACAACAATTCCAATCTCAATTAGTGTTGGTTTTACAAGTGGAACCAAGTCGATTTTTTTAACTATTGCTCTAATCAAAATAAAACTTCTAGAAATTCCAAAAGAGTATGCAACTAATTCCATTAATCCAAATGGAGTTAAGAAAAGAATTGAAAGTGGAGGAATTTCAGCAATTTGTGGTGTAATTAGTGCTATTGAAGCAAAAGCAAATCCAGTAGACCAAGCAGAAAAAAGTCCCCATACAACACCAAATCCTGGAATAAACATTGGAAGTGAAATAGTCAAATTATGAATAAAGATTCCAAAGGCATCAATATCTAAAACAAGTTCTTCAAATTCTGCCATGAAGGCTTTTGCTTCTTCTTCACTAACAGTAGACATTGATCCAATTTGATATGCAGCTGCAAAAAGCCCCAGAAATATAAAAAATATAATTATTCTAACTTTATTCACAATGCCATATTTTACGAACAATATTTGAGGGTTGGTGTAGGCGCAGATTTAATTAAACCAGAGGATATTTTTTAATATGAAAAAGGAAATCTCCTTTGCGTTAAACTATGCATTAAACAAGGGATTTCAGATACATCCTGATGCTTTTAAAATCTTGGAAGATGTAGATGTTAAAAAATTAGAAAAAATCATCAAAGAAATAGTAAGGGAGAAGACAAGACAAAAATTATTTCAAATTAATCAAGATGATTTAGAAACATATCTTGGAATTAAAGAAGATTTATCGTTACAAAGCGAAGTCAAAATATTATCAGACCCAACTAGTAAGATTACATCTGGAGAGGGGGTCAAAGGGTACAATGCCATGTTTTCTAGTCGTTTTAACAAGCTTAAACGAATCATCTCAGATAGACCAGAATCAAAACTACTAAAATCTGCAGCATCTCTAAAAAATGCAAAAATTGATGATGATTTGTATGTGTGTGGACTGGTCACTATTAGAAATTCTGAGAGAAATATCACAAAGATAGTTCTTGAGGATCCTTCAGGCTCGTTTGAAGGTATTATTTTTGATGAGGAATTGCAAAAAACTGCTGGAACTCTATTAATGGATCAATTTGTTATGGCAAGGGTAGGTTCTGCTAAAAACTCAGGATATATCATCAAGGATTTAATTTTTCCAGATATTCCAGATCAAGCAAAAAACAAGTCAGAAAGTGATGCATATGCAGTCTTTCTATCTGACTTGCATATTGGAAGTAAATATTTTATGGAAGAAGAATTTTCAGATTTTGTATCATGGATATCTAGTCCAGATCCAGTTGCAAGAAAAATTCGATTTGTCCTAATTGGTGGAGATATAGTAGATGGTGTTGGAATATACCCAAATCAAAATAAAGAATTAGTTTGCCAGACAATACAAGAGCAATTAAAAAAAGCAGAGGATTTGATTGACAAAATCCCTAAAAATGTGAAAATCATCATAATGCCAGGAAACCATGATCCTGGTAGAAGAGCATTACCGCAACCGGCAATTCCTAAAAAATATAATTCAGGATTATGGGAGAGGGAAAATGTGATAATGGTTGGCAATCCAGCCGTAGTCTCATTAAATGGAGTTATTGTGTCAATGTTTCATGGACAAAGTATAGATGATATTGTAAAGACTACACCTGGTCTTAGTTATGACAGGCCTACTAATGTTATGAAACATCTTCTCAAAGCAAGACATCTTAGTCCAATTTATGGTAGTCAAACACCAATTGCGCCTGAAATGGAGGATCTTTTGGTAATTCAGGACATTCCAGATATCTTTCATGTAGGTCATGTTCACAGAGCCCAATTGGATATGTACAAAGGAATCTTGTTGGTAAATTCTGGTTCTTGGCAAAAACAGACGCCTTTTCAGGCAAGTGTTGGAATGACTCCAAATCCAGGTATTGCTATAATTGTTAATTTGAAAACTTTCCAAGTCTTCCATGAGAATTATAGTTCTAATTTAGACAATGTCTTGCAAACTTAGATCATCTTTGAATGTCTTTTTTATCATTTCAGATGATATTGTAAGTTTGTATTTTTTTGTCCTACCATGAATTCCTTGATGAATCAATCTTCCAGATATTAATCCAGATAACTCGATTTCACTAAGCATTTGTGTAATTCTTCTTTGAGTAAGTTCATCTTTCCCAATTGTTTTACAGAGATTTTTGTAAGAAGAGTAAATCTCACCAGTAGAAGAGCCATTTGCCTTCATTATTGAAATAAGGACTAATTTTTCGTGAAGTGGGAATGATTTGAGAGATTTTTCTTCTTTGTTTTCTTCCATTTTTTGAGTGGCTTCTCTAACATGTTCAGCCGTAACTTTGTCTGATTGTTGTCGCTCAGCGAGTTCTCCTGCTACCCGAAGTAAATCGATTGCTCGTCGAGCATCTCCATGTTCTCCTCCAGCAAGAGCAGCAATGAGATTTAGGGCTGGTTCTTCCACTGAATTTTCAATAAATGATTCAACAATTCTCTCTTCAAGTATTTTTTTAATCTGTTCAACATCATAATTGGTAAAGACAACTTCTTCTTCTCCCAGACTACTGATTACTCTGGGATCTAATTTTTCTTTGAATGTTAGATCATTTGAAATTCCAACCAGAGTTAATGAGCCTTGAGTAAGACGCTCGTTTGCCCTAGTTAATTGGTATAGAATGTCCTTTCCTGTTTTTGCTACTAATTGGGCTAGATAATCAATTTCATCAATTACAAAAATTGCGTTAAGTTTTCCCTCATCAATTTTAGCAAGAAGTCTCTTGAATACCTCACTAATAGCAAGCCCAGTTGTGGGTAATTCTTTCTCATTTAGGTCCAATTGCCTGCCTAGACTGACTAATAATCCGTATAATGTTGTCTCTTCTTTTGAATTAGAATATACTAGTTTAATTGGAAATTTTGATTTCTCAACTCTTTCTTGAATTTTAGATAATACTTTTTTTACTACCAAAGTTTTACCAGTTCCAGGTTTTCCATATACTAAAAGATTTGATGGTCTTGATTGTTTTAGAATTGGTAATAGAGATTGTGTAACTTGTTCTTGTTCAGATTTTCTATGTAAGATAATATCTGGGATGTATGTAAAATGAAGAATATCACGATTTTTAATAATTGATTTTCCAGATTCAGCTGCATTAAGTAAGTCATCTATCGGATCAGACATACTCACACACCTTCATTTCTTCTCAACATTAACACAACTACATCTGAATTAAGAGAGTATAGTATAGAATAGTAGTTGTAGTTTAGTTTGTAATGAATTATTTTTAGTTAGATTTAGATTTTCTATTAAAAAAAAATAAAGAAAAAGATAGAGTGGAAATATTGGTGTGTGGGTTTAATCCTAAATTAGATATGAGTTAACAAAATTGTTAATTTGGTGTTAAGAAATGTTTGAAAAAACCCATTTTAACCCCTTTATTTCCACTCTAGGCGTTAAGGTGGATGTTAACACTGTGAATATCTCAAATCTACCCTCTTATTTCCACTCCAGGCACGAAAATATCCTAATAAGGAGAGATAATTATAGATTAGTTGTTAATAACAAAAAACAACCTAGGCGTGGTTCAGGCAGTCAATGTTAACAAACCACTTAGTTAACAAATATTCTGGGATCATTTCAACTGTTAACATCCAATCAATTAGATCTCAAAGATGGCTAAAAAACGTATTCGAATAGATATGGAAGACTCTGATGGTGCACGATATGACATCAAATTAGAAGGCAATGTCACTAAAGATAAAATTCTCAAAATATTTGAAATGATGGATTTGATGAATATTGAAGAAGAACAAATACCAACAAACATGGATTCGACAGGTTCTAAAATTTGGAATATTGTTGATAAATTCTTCCCAATGGGCAAATTTACCTCAACGAATATTCTTGAGAAATATGAGGATGAATATAATGAACCTGTAAAACTTAGTATTATTTCGACATACTTGTCACGATTTACTACAAAAGGTAGGGTAAATAGAACTAGAACTGGCCGAGAATGGACATATCAATCCATCAAAATAGCACAAAAACAACAATAACTAATTAAGAAATAGTTACTTTTCTTACCAACAATCGATCTTTTCCAAGAATTACCTTAACATATTCACCTTTTTGAATGTCCATATACTTTCTAAACTGTTTTGGAATTGATATTGTTCC
>CALFHG010000121.1 GCA_937875805.1 uncultured Nitrosopumilaceae archaeon | reverse complement strand
AAATGAAACACACGATATCCCCATGGTTCTAGCTTTATTTTGGTGCCATCTTTTTTCAAAATTTTACAGTTGCATCCTTTTAATTTGAAAATTTCTTTTGCATATGTAACCCCTGCAAGAATTGCATTTTCTCTAGAAATAATTTTAACTAAAATTCTTTTTTTTGGTAATAGATTACTAGTAATGTCTCCTTTACCTACATCTTCGGCAAGAAATTGTGATAATTGTTTTTTTGAATTAAATGTCAATGTACTGATAAAATGTTAATGTGATTTTAAAGATTTTATGTTACTTTGATTGCGTATTTGCCTTTAGTAGTGATGCCTAAAGTTTTTGATATTTCTGAATTTGTTGGATCAACTACTAGTACAACTCCTGTCCAATCTGGTGTTAAATCTGATGATTTACAATTTGGACATACTTTGAGTGTTGTAACATGTTTACATTTACGGCATGCCATTTCTCGTGCCATTCTAACTTGCCTCTACTTTTTCTTCTTTTGCTGGCTCTTCTTTGCCACCACTAGATTTCTTAATTTCTTCTGCAATCCATTCATCTGCACCTAGGAATGGTTGTCTACATGTAATACCAATTTTACCCATTGCAGCAGCTTTACCTAATGATACTGCAGTAATTCTTGCACGTAGTGTTGAACCAACTTTTAATGTTCTACCACTTTGATTAGCTAAAATCATTCCGGATTTAACATCACTCTTTAGATAATCATCCATCACTTGTGACAAGTGAAGTAATGCATCAGTTGGACCAATTCTTACAAATGCTCCAAAGTCTGTAACGTCTACAATTTCACCTTGTACAATTTCTTGTAATTTTGGATAAAATGTTAAAGCTTCAAATTCGACTTTGTGGAATGTTCCGCCGTCTCCTGCAATCATTTTTCCCATCTCATCGACTTTGGCATCTAAAATCATAATGATATATCCTAATTCTGCATTAATCATACTCTCGTACTTTTCTTTGAGGATGTTTGTTCCTGCCTTTTTGAGTGCAGTTCCAAACAAGCTAGGAGGAATCCTGACAACATCAACTAGAGTAGATATAGAAAACAAATGTACAGTTTTTCTCGAATTTCAATTTATGAATGTTTAGATGATTTTAGGCTTGAATTTTCAAAGATTTCTCATATTTTCTAAATTATTGCCAATTTCTTTTGCCCTCTAACTTATGTTTAAATAAAGTAAACTGACTTTTTGAGCAATGGTTGGTATCGATCAAGTTCTTGAAAAACTTAGCACTGTAATTGATCCTGATTTGAAAAAAGATATCGTATCCATGGGTATGATTAAAAATTTAGAACTAACTGATGGTAATCTAAAATTTACTTTAGAATTAACCACTCCTGCATGTCCATTTAATGTCGAAATTGAAGATGATGTGAGAAAGGCAATTGCAGAATTATCTGATTTGAAAAATTTTGAATTAAAAGTCACTGCCAAAGTAATGGAGGGCCGCTCCCTTGATGATGACACCAGTATGAAAACTGTCAAAAATATTATCGGTGTTGCAAGTGGAAAAGGCGGGGTAGGAAAATCAACTGTTTCTTTGAATTTAGCTTTAGCATTATCTGAATCAGGGGCAAAGGTTGGTTTACTTGATGCTGATATTTACGGTCCTAGTATTCCATTGATGCTTGGAATGAAAGATGGTTCCATGGAAGTTGAGGATAATAAACTTCAACCTGCAGATTCTAATGGATTAAAAGTTGTATCATTTGGTTTCTTTGCAGACCAATCAAACCAAGCAGCAATTTATCGTGGTCCAATTATTTCAGGAATTTTAAAACAATTTCTAGTTGATACTAATTGGTCTGAATTAGATTATCTGATAGTTGATCTTCCGCCAGGTACTGGTGACATACCGTTAACTCT
>CALFHG010000120.1 GCA_937875805.1 uncultured Nitrosopumilaceae archaeon | reverse complement strand
GGTTACAAGTTTGCACAGAACAGAAATCAATTAGGCAGTGAAGAAGGATTTCAACCAGGAAAAACTATCTCATATTCTGAACCAGAAAACATAGACTTGCATAAATTCTATCCAATAGGAGATTGGAAGAACTATGATGAAAGCATGGAACTAATCTCTGAAACAGGGACTATCAAGTTACTTTACAATGCTAAAGAAGTAAATATTGTAACTGAAAATTCAGCAGAATTAGAAATTTTCCTTGATGGAAAACCATTACCGTCAGAATATTCAGGAAATGACATCATAGAGAAAAACATTCTGCATGTAACTGAGCCAGGATTGTATAACATCATCAATAGTGATATGAGTTCCAGTCATTTGATGGAGATTAAAGTGAAAGGAGAAGGATTGCAGATATTCGCGTTCACCTTTGGATAGTGTAACTGTGTATAGTGTAACTGTGTATAGTGTAACTGTGTATAGTGTAACCCCAGTGACACTATCTAGGGTGACAACTCGGTTTAAAACAAAAAAAACAATCATTATTTGAATTAAAGTATGCTCAGTAACTCTTGGAATAAAACAGAAGGAGAAAGTATTTCACAAAAAGTAATAGGTAGAGTAAAGCCTGAAGAGCCATTAAAAAATAAAATTAATTTTGCACAACAAAAATTACAATCACAAATTTCAAAATTAGACGGAATTAATCAAAAATTACAGACAAAACATGATATGATTTTTGAAAAAATAGTAAACGCTCAAAAAAATAACAAGCCCAGTTATGCTCAAGCATATGCAGGGGAATTAACACAAGTAAGAAAAATGAAAAACATGGTTAGCGGGGCAAAACTATCCATGGAACAAGTCAAGATTAGATTAGATACAGTTTCAGAATTGGGAGATGTTGTAGTAACACTCAGTCCATGTATGGCAATCATCAAAGGTCTTAGTCCATCACTTAATGGAATTATGCCAGAAGCAAATGCATCAATGCAAGACTTGTCACAAATTCTAGGAGATGTAATGTCTGGATCATCAGTAGGAATTGGTGATAGCATGAGTGCAGTACCTGAAACTAATGCAGATACCTTGGCAATTCTAGAAGAAGCACATAGCATAATTGCAGGACAAACAAAATCTAGCATTCCAGATGTTCCAGATTCTCTAAAACACCAAGTTGCTCAAAAAAGAACAGATGTATTCATCTAGAATTTTAAAAAATAAAATAATTGTAATTATCAATCTTTAGAATAAGAACATAGAAAATAAAACAATAAAGAAACATTTTAAACATCATTACAAATATTTCATTCAATGAATAAAATCGCATCAGGTATTTTATCTATAATTATTCTAGGAAGTTTACCATTAGCATTTGCAGAATCAGATACAGATGCAAAATTAGAATTTGCAGGAACACTTGAAGAAACTTTAGGACATTTTTGGGCATTAGAAATGAACCTGGATGAAGCCAATTCAGAACTTGCATTAGTTCATGCAACACATCCAATTTCAGAATTGTATGAGACCATGAGTACACATCTAGAGGCAAATCC
>CALFHG010000119.1 GCA_937875805.1 uncultured Nitrosopumilaceae archaeon | reverse complement strand
CCTAGATTGTGGCAATTCTCACTTGATACTCAAAAATTTTCTTCATATTCATTTGATGGATTAACTACAACATTTCTAACACAAGACAATAAAGGAAATATTTGGTTTACAGATACTTCAGCAAATAAAATTGGATTCATGGATCCTGTTACAAAACAAATTACAATAAAAACAATTCCAAAACTAGATCCAGTAATTTCAAAGAACGCACCACTATTTATCAAAGCAGACTTTGATGGAAATATTTGGATTACCATAGTTAACAAAGATAGAATTGTAAAATATTTGCCAGAAAATGATGAATTTGAAGAGATTACATTATCAGGAAAAGAAAATCTGCCATTTGCTTTAGCACTTGATGATAATGGAAGAATGTGGTATACTAGTACAGGTACAGGAAAGATTGGATATATTGATCCTGATAACAATAATTTAATTGAAATTTTAACTGATACAGTTTTGCAAGGTCCAGAGGCTTTACTATTTGATAAAGATGGAAATCTGTGGATTGCTGAACATACAGGCTTGGCAATCACCAAATTTAATCCAGTTTTAGAGACATTTAGCAAAGTATCTGTGCCTAATGATGAAGCATTACCATTTGGTATGACATTTGATAGATATGGAAATATTTGGTTTGCACAACATACCGTAGATAGTCTAGGAGTTTATGACCCAGATAACAATGACTTGTTAGAAATTCCAATTCAAACTGAAACATCATTTATTCAGTTTATGACATCAGATGGAAATGATAATGTTTGGTTTGTTGAACAACAATCAAACAAAATTGGAACAGTAAAGATTACAGAAATTCCAATAAGTATTTCACAAGTTCAAAAATCAGATGATATTAAAATAAAATATACAGAGATTGCATCACCATTGATTGCTTTAGGAATTGTTGCAACGTCATTATTTTATGTAAAAAGCATTCAAGATAAAAGAAGACTGAATTCTTTGATTAATTCTTAGATAACAATCCAGCTGACTTTATCCCCATAGTTCCTGCAAGCAATCCAATTGCGATTAAGACAATAGTTCCTGCAGGAGTAATATCAAAGATGTAAGAGACTATAATTCCTACTACGACTGAAAAAACAGAAAAACTCATTGAAATGATTGCTGTTTGTTTGAATCCTTTACCATACATTATTGCTGTAACATTAGGAATTACAAATAGAGCTGAAATTAGCAATACACCTACAAGTTGAATTGATGTAACTACAGTAATTCCTGCCATAAACACAATCAAGTAATTTATTTTTTCTACAGGAATTCCACTAACTTTAGCTTGTTCTTCATTGAATGTCGAATAAAGAAGTTGTCGATAAAGTAACAAAATTACAATTAAAATTGCTCCAGTTAATGCTAAAACTAGAATTGTATCATCTACACTTACAAGTAGAATACTACCAAATAGAAAACTAAAGATATCAATTGTAAATCCACCAGATAATCCAATAATTACAAGCCCAACTGCTATGCCTGAAGACAATAAAACTGCAATAGATGCATCACCAGATATGTTGTATTTG
>CALFHG010000118.1 GCA_937875805.1 uncultured Nitrosopumilaceae archaeon | reverse complement strand
CTCATGATGCTAAACCATCTTCCTTCAAAGTTTTTACGTAGCTCAAAACCAAGTTCGTATCATTTTGTTGCAGAGACTTTTCGAAAGGCATTCTTACATAGAGTACAACGACCGTTTAATCGACACACCTATGATCAAATTGAAGAGAAGGTTCATCTTCAAAGATCATTTGCAAAACAGATGACCCAATCCATTCACAATTCAATGGATGCTACTTTACCTATGATTGATCCTGATTTTGGTGGTGAGGATACCACGCATCTTTCAACTATGGATGATGAAGGAAATGCAGTAGGAATAACTCAGTCAGTAGAACTTGCATATGGTTCAAAAGCAGCAGCTGATGGTTTGGGATTTCTATACAACAATTACATGTCTGCATTTGAATTTACAAATCCAAATCATCCTTTTTACATTAGACCGAACTCTATTCCCTGGACTTCGGTATCTCCTGCTTTAATTTTCAATGATTCAAAACTTTGGATGGTGCTTGGAAGTCCTGGTAGCCAAAGAATATTCTCTACTGTGACACAATTCCTCTCAAGAATAATTGATGGTGATTTGCCTATGAGCCAGGCAATAGAAAAGCCTAGATTTCATTGTTCAATCAATGGTACAGTAAGCATTGAAGATGGAGGATTCCGTACTGAAATTATTGACTATCTTAAAGAAATGGGATACAATATTTCTGTTAAGGACAGATACTCATTTTATCATGGTGCAATTCATGCAATAATGAAATGTCAAACTAGTGAAGGCTTTCAGGGAGTTGCTGAAGTAAGACGTGATGGAACAGCAGAAGGATTAGAATGAACAAACTTCCTATTTTATTATCAATTCCACATGGAGGAATACGACAACCTTCAGAACTTGAAGGACATTTGTCTGTAACAAACAAGGATTTGTTTGATGACTCTGATCCTTTTGTAGTAGAACTTTATGATTTAGGAGATAAAGTTCAACGTGTAATTAAAACAGATATTGCACGAGCATTTGTAGATCTTAATCGCTCTTTACAAGACATGCCCCCAGATAACCCTGATGGATTAATTAAAAGTAAAACATGTTATGACAAACCAATCTATACAAATGGAAAAGAACCCGATGATTCACTTAAAACAATGCTTATAGAATTATACTATCGTCCATACCATCAATCAATTCAAAAAAGTATTGATGAATTAGATTTAAAATTATGTTTAGATTGTCATTCAATGGCCTCTACTGCTCCATATTTTTCTCCAGATAAAAATAATTCAAAAAGACCACTGTTTTGTATATCAAATAATGATGGACAAACATCATCACAAGAGATGTTGGAACTTTTAGCAGATTCTATTTCAGAATCATATTCTATTGATAGAAAAGAAATTTCTTTAAATGATCCATTTCATGGAGGGCACATTACTA
>CALFHG010000117.1 GCA_937875805.1 uncultured Nitrosopumilaceae archaeon | reverse complement strand
ATCTTCAGAACCTGATACATTTGTTACAGAATTTCCAAAGAAAGGATTTGGAATTGTTGATTACCTTCAAGGCCGGGTTCATTTTTCAATAATGGATCAGATGAAGCTAATGCACAAATCTGGGATGAGTCAAACAGAAATTAAAAAGACATTGCTTGCCAGCATAACTGAGATAATAGATAATTTTGAGCCTGAATCAAAAAGTCCTTGATTGCATCTTTGATGATTCAGCCATGATGATTTTATGGCATTGACAGGTACAGTTGAAATGTGGCATATCATTGTTCATTCTGTATTTGCATTCTTTGGTGTGTTTAATCATCGACAATGCTTGAAATTTTATTAAATTATAAAGTAATTACTCTTTCCTAAAGAAAAATTTCACTTATCTGTATTATGAATTAAAAAATAAGTCCTTTAGATAATTCTAAAGTGGTTCATCAGTGTTACTGGATTCTTCCAGTTTACACCAACAATTGGGACTGCAAATATTACCTGACATTTTACTCGTCTGATATTAGCCAGGAAAAACCTATTACTTCTTCCCAATTTTGTTGATTATTGTTATCTTGCATATTGTCTTTTTAGAGAAATTCCTATTTAACGACGATGAACGATTTCTCAGTATAGTTTCTCAGTACAAAAGAGTAGTAATGTCTTATATTGAAATTCAATAATTATTGTTACCCGACCATACTGGTGACGATTCAATCCTAGAATTTTTGAATCGCGCCTTTTTTTTTAATTTTGAGAGTTTGCAGTTTTCTCGTAATAGTATTCTTGTCTCTTCAAGTCTTTCTCAGATATGATTCTGCATTTTCGCATTGGAACCAATCGTGAAATCTGCTCATAGGTGCTCATATCTATAACATCTGCAGCATATGCAATTTGTAATAGTGGTGGCTTTTCTACAATCATTGGCTTTGCTTGCTCATACCCTCCACTCTGTCTCATCCCAGTTCTAAACAATCCTAGATGGCTGTTGTTTTTTGAAATTTGTGGATCCTGGTAACAACAAATTGCAAACTCGTCATTTTCTTTCTCAATGATAGTTAACCTGGTAAATTT
>CALFHG010000116.1 GCA_937875805.1 uncultured Nitrosopumilaceae archaeon | reverse complement strand
ATAGGATTGCACTAACGAATCCATTCAAAGAATCTAGGTCTTGACCAGGACTTGCATTTGCTATAAAGTCATTAAATCCACCGAACAATAATGATGTTACAACACCTATGAATAAGAAAGATAGAACTAATCCAGCTTTTCTTTTCATGTTGAAACTAATTGTTTGTGGTTTTAATCCAAAGTGTTTTGCTAACTTTGTTCTGACTACTGCAACTGCCATGATAATGACACCTGTAATAATCATACTAAGTAGCGTTACCACTAATAGCATTGGATTGCTAAAGACCTGACCAGCACTCGTTCCCAAGTCAGATATCGAATTTGTCAGTTCTACTCCAGTAGTTGCAACTAGAATAGTTTGTGTGATGAGGATTAACGCAATAGCGATTCCTCCCATGACGAAACTCAACATCAGATTTCTAAGGGTTGGGTGTATCAATGATATTTTCACTAAATGCTACTATTTACGAGTTTAGTTTAGTGCCTATATTTTCATTACCGATTAAAATGAACGTTCCTAGAACTAGTAATGCTATGCCAATATAGTGCATTACAAACATCATAATATCAAAAATCAGGCATTTTGTTATTGAGAAACAATCTTCTACCAAATCAGTTATTTCCCATAGCATTGAAGTTCCCAACATTACTGCACCAATAGTAATCCAAACTATGATTATCCATCTAGGGATAACATTTCTGATTCCAACTTTCATTTTCTAATCCAGATTTTATTTCTCATTTCTCTAACATCTAGTGCTAGTTTGTTGAATTCTTTATGCCATTCTTCATGCAGTTTTTTGTTTAATGATAAACAGCCACAATTTTGACACTCAAATATCTTTTCTTCATATAGATAAACCCAACCTACTTTTTTCAAGAGATTAACACCATTGGAATTGTTTGAACTAGATTGATAGGATTGCCATTTACATCAGGTATTGCACTTCTAATTGAGATTCTAATTTCATAATCTCCCAACTGATCTTGATAAGTTGTTGTCCAAGAATATTTAATTCCTC
>CALFHG010000115.1 GCA_937875805.1 uncultured Nitrosopumilaceae archaeon | reverse complement strand
TTTAGATGAATACACAATATAGTAATAATCAAAACGAGTTTGAAAATCATTGGAAACAAGAGTAGTTTTCCACATAGATTTTGATTATTTTTATGCCCAATGTGAAGAAACCAGATGCCCAGAACTAAAATCAAAGCCAGTATGTGTTTGTGTGTTTTCAGATAGAGGAGGAGATAGTGGTGCAATTGCAACTGCAAATTACACTGCTCGAAAATATGGAGTTAAATCAGGAATTCCAATTGCATTTGCAAAAAAAAGACTAGAAGAAAGAAAAGATGCAGTGTTTTTACCAGTTGACTTTGATTTCTATTCTGAAATTTCAGAAAAAGCAATGGAGATTATGAAAGAGAGTGCAGATATTTTTGAATATGTTGGCAGGGATGAAGCTTATCTAGATGTAACAGAAAGAGTTGAGGGAAATTTTGAAAGAGCAAATCACCTAGCTCAGCAGATAAAAAATACAATTAAAGATAAAATAAAACTTAGTTGTTCAATAGGGATTTCACCAAATAAATTAATTTCAAAAATTGCATCAGACTTTCAAAAACCAGACGGCTTAACAACGGTGTCTCCAGAAAAAGTTGAAGTATTTTTAGAGCAATTAAAAATTAGAAGAATTCCAGGTATTGGTAAAAAGACTGAAGAAAGATTTTTGGAGATGAATTTAGAAACAATTCAAGATTTAAAAAAAATAGATATTTTTACATTAAACAAAGAATTCGGTAGAAAGACAGGAGCATACATCTACAATGCAGTTAGGGGAATCGACAATGAGCCAGTAAAAGAACGTGAAGCAAGAATACAATATAGTAAAATTACAACATTAAAAAAAGACTCAAAAGATTATCAATTCTTATCTGAAAATATCATAGAACTTTGTAAAGAAGTACATAGTGTGGTTAAAAAAAACAATCAAATGTTCAAATCAGTAGGAATACATTTTGTACAATCAGATTTATCAAATAAATCAAAATCAAGAATGTTGAGAAATCCCACTGCAAGTATTGAGGAATTAGAAAAAATAGTTGACCAATTATTAAAAGAAGCATTAGAAAACCAAACCATTACAATTAGAAGATTAGGAGTAAAAGTTTCTGAACTTTCAGAAATTCAAGGACAAAGCGACATTACTAGTTATTTTTAGAAATGAGATTTATTTTTCTGATTTTTTCAGACGTCTTGATTCTATGATAATTACTACAAAAATGAACGCAAATAGCCACGGCAAGAACATTATTTCACCGGCTATTTTGTGATATTCCTCCCACGCAACAGGATCAGTTGTGACTTTTAAGGCATACCAGGATAATGAAAAAATTCGGATTAAATTGACACCAATGGTTCCAATAATTCCTAAAATAAAATAAATCGCTTTTCTATTTCTATGGATGTTTAGTTTTAACATGAATGCCCCAATTACTAAAGAAAAAATTATGATACTGTGAACACCAGCTGATGGCCAAAATACTTGAAGGGCCATTGAACCATGATCACCACGTAAGAACATTACATTATCTCTAGCAACTGCAGTTCCAAGGTCAAGTGTAGTGATTATCCAAACATTTGCTTGAACAAAATACGGAACAACATATTGTAATGGACCAAGTGTATCATATGGGAAAAATGCATCAAGTGAAAGAATTATCGCAGTACCTATAAGAAATATTGGGCCAGCAGGAGCAATTCTAATCCAGCGTTTTCCAAAGAAAATACTCAATGCCGCAACAATAAAGATTGCCATAACTACAAAATCCCACATCCATGTCCAAGAATAGATTAATTGTACATCAAAGAATTCTGCAGATTCAATAATGTATTCTCTTAAACCATATTCCAAAGAAACAAGGTATGCAATAGTAGCTAAAGCCAGAGGAAGTACAACAAGTAATTTTTTCTTTGAAATTACTATCTTTAATCCAATTAATTCAGCAACAATAAAGATTAAAGCAAAAAAGTAACCACCACGCCCCTCATTCCAGCTCCAAGCTATGGAATCAGGAAAGGCAATCATTGCAAATAGAATTGGACTGGAAATTATAGATATTCCAAAAATTAAATTCCAATTCTGCATATTATTAAATCCTAAAAAGGCAAATAAATATCTCGACTTTGTAAATTTTAGAAATTTGTTAGATCATTTTAGAAATTTGGAGTTAGTGTCAGTCTTCAGCATTTTCAATTTCATCAGCTTCTGGATCTCTCCTACTTGGCCTAATTGGAATATACATGACTGTCATGGAAATACTTGAATTGACTAAAAGATACATCTCAAGGTTTCAAAAGTTTGTCT
>CALFHG010000114.1 GCA_937875805.1 uncultured Nitrosopumilaceae archaeon | reverse complement strand
CCTCGACCTAGCGGTTCGAAGCCGCTCGCACTATCCAGACTGTGCAACGAGTCCAGAATTGAAATGTTGTTATGATTCTATAAACCCTACACCCAAGTTAAACAATTATTCATGGATCAATGTTCTAACCCAAATTTGACTTTGTCATAAAATCTATGATGGTTATTTCAAAATAACCTAAATGCTATTTAACAAAATCTGTATAATTGAACATTGCATAACTTCCGATTTTATCTAAATTCCCTTATCATATCTTTATTTGTTCAAAAAAGAATTCTGTCAAGTTGATGGCTAATGACTCAAAATAACATAAAATCTGAATTGATTAAAAGTGGAGGTAATTAGATGAAGCAGACAAAATGTGTTTGGCAGTTCCATGACAAAAGTAAAGAACTCAAAGAAGTGTTTGATTACTTTAGATTTTGTACCAATGAAATGATTCGTGTATCAGAGCAAAAAAATCTAACATCCAGAGGTGCAATGCATAAAGAGTTCTACAAAAGTCTAAGGGAAGATTTTATTGCAAAATATATACAATCTGCCACATCCGTAGCAAAAGCAAGATTGAAACTATACCGTACAACAAAAAAGAAAAAACCTGATGCAAAAATCCCATATGTTAAAAGAAATATGATTTCTCTTGATAACCAATCATTTAAAATTCAGGATGAGATATTGCGAATTCCAATTAAACCCCATGAATACATTTTCATAAAATTACATTCTTATGTTATAAAAAAACTTGAAGATACAAAAGTTGGTTCCATCACATTAACTCCAGAGAAACTAATAATCAGTTACTCAAAAGAGATATTTCAAATCATTCCTAAACATCATGTTGGGATTGACAGAAATCTTGATAATGCCACTTCTTTTGATACTACAGGAAAATTTATGGTATACAACCTTAAGAAGACAAATCAGATCAAAGCAACATACAAAGCAGTAAAATCAAAATTCAAAAGAAATGATGTTAGAATTAGAAAGAAACTATACTCAAAATATGGTAAAAAGGAGAAAAACAGAGTACATCAATTGATTCATGAAGTGTCCAAAAAAATAGTATCACAGAATCAAGGGATTATTTTAGAAGATCTAAAAGGAATTAGAAAATTATATGGAAAAGGAAATGGTCAAGGTAAAAAAACTCGTGGCAAAATGAACTCTTGGAGTTTCTACGAGTTACAAAGACAAATAGAATACAAGGCATTATGGGCTGGATTGCCAATTCAATATGTCAAATCAAATAGTACATCATCAAAGTGTTCGGAATGTGGGTCAAAACTAGTGCCCGAAG
>CALFHG010000113.1 GCA_937875805.1 uncultured Nitrosopumilaceae archaeon | reverse complement strand
TGTTGGTGGTGGTTCTAATGCAATTGGAACGTTTTATCCACTAGTTGATTCAAATTCAGAAATTATTGGGGTAGAAGCTGCAGGTCATGGATTAAAATCAAAAATGCATTCAGCAACATTATCAGCTGGAAGTAAAGGAGTACTACATGGAATGATGACATATCTGCTACAAGACAGTGAAGGTCAAGTTACAGAGACACATAGTATTTCAGCAGGATTAGATTATCCAGGAGTCGGGCCTGAGCATTCATACTATAAAGATACTAAACGGATAAAATATCATTCAGCAACAGATGCTGAAGTAATTGATGCATTTCTAATGTTAACTAGAACTGAAGGAATTATTCCAGCTTTGGAATCATCTCATGCAATTGCAGAGGCAATCAAGGTTGCAAGAAAGAGTAAGAAATCAGAATCAATTGTAGTTACTCTTTCTGGAAGAGGAGATAAAGACATTGAAGAAGTACAAAATTATTTGAGAGAACATGACAAGAATTAAAGAAAAGTTTGCAGAGTTGCAAGCTAAAAATCAAAAGGCTTTGATATCATACATCATGACAGGATTTCCAAATGAGAAAGCAACCATGTCTACAGTAAGAGGATTAGTGAAAGGTGGAGTAGACATTATTGAATTAGGATTTCCATTCTCAGACCCACTAGCTGATGGACCTGTAATTCAAAATGCAAGTACCGTTTCACTAGAAAAGGGAACAAATATTGTAAAGTTTTTCAGCCTTGTAAAAAAAATTAGAAAAGAAACAGACATCCCATTAATCCTAATGACTTACACAAACATCCTATACCACAAAGGGTATGGGAAATTCATTTCTGAGGCTAAAAAAGCAGGAATTGATGGATTTATCCTTCCAGATATGTCAATTGAGGAATCAAAAGAATACCTACAGGCTGCAAAAAACAAAGCAGACACAATATTCCTAATTTCACCAAATACAAGTGAAACAAGAATTCAAAAAATATCCAAAGCATCGTCAGGATTTTTGTATCTTGTGGCAGTGTTTGGCACC
>CALFHG010000112.1 GCA_937875805.1 uncultured Nitrosopumilaceae archaeon | reverse complement strand
ACATTAACAAAATAATGACCTTGAACATCTAATGATACACTATTTTTTGCATTGTCAATTTCTTCTTGAGATATAGAATCATTTCCGTCTAAATTTTCTATTCCTTGATTACATCTCAACATATTATTGATTAGAATTGTACCATTACTAACATCTTTTTCATCTGCAATAACACTTAGAGTTGGAACTTGGGAAAATCCTGCACTTGGACTTGAAGCATCTAAGTTTACAACAACGTGTCCTGATGAATCTCTAAGATACCCTGCATTGTTTGAGAAACACCAAATATCATAATAGACATATCCTGTTTGGTCAACTAGAGATAATTGAGGTAATTGAAAAACAAAAGCATTAGCAGAACTATTATCTAATTGAGTAAAGATTCCTAGAGAAAGTAAAACGCTAATACCAAGAAAAGCATAAAGTTGGTTTTGCTTTAGTTTCAATGTTGTTTCTGTATTTCTGTATTACATAAAGATACTGATATTATGCTATACTATGGTATAGAGTCCACAACATTACTGAAACTATCATTCCTAACCATACCCAATGTGTTGAGGATTTGAAAGAGCCTGTTGTAGCCACGACAAAAAATGCTATGATAAATGTCTTGAAGAGCTCCTCAGAACTAGCTACTAACACGTTCTGAAAAATTATCTCTGCACCTAAATCTGAAAAGCCTTGTAGTGATAGACCGATTTCTGGAACATTAAATCCACCTATTGTTGCAAGACCTCCACCCTCACGAAGTAAAACTACGATACTGTTGTAGATACCATGTGTTAGAATTGGAACTAGGATTGATCTAGTCCAAATTAATTGCACACCCATTACTAATCCAGATATGAAAATTCCTACAAATGGTGCTGGATTGACTAAAATGTCAGGATTACCATTGTTTGCAAATGTAGCTAGATATGAAACTGTAAAAATAATTCCTAATCCTGGCAAAACAAGTAAAAGTTTTTTAAATGTTACATCTTGCATGAAAAATAGTTTAACATTACCATCTGCAAGTTTTCCTC
>CALFHG010000111.1 GCA_937875805.1 uncultured Nitrosopumilaceae archaeon | reverse complement strand
AAGCCTAGAATTCGTTTCACTCTCGTCTGTTTTTAAATTATATTTTGTACTCGGCCTATCTTTCCAGAGTCCAATTCAACTTTAATTCCATGAGGGTGTAAATTACTAGAAGTGAGAATTCGCTTAACCTTCCCATCAGTCAGTTTTCCTGTACGCTGATCTTGTTTTTGTACTACCTGCACCATAATTCCAATAGTAATTTTGTCTCTTGAAGGAATAATACCCATATTGTTTAGCAACAATCAAAGATTCTAAATCTTTGTATTATTAAATAAAATAGTTTTGAAAATTACTCAAAACGGTATTTCTAATTTTGTTTGTGGTTTTGGAAACAATCTCTGCAATAAACAGGTCTGTCTTCTCGTGGTTTGAATGGTACTTGACAATCATTTCCACAATCACCACATTTTGCATCATGCATTTCTCGTGGTCTGTCATCTCTATTACCAAATCTAGAACCTCTATCTCCACCAAATCCGCCAGATCTTCCACCGCCAGATCTACCACCAAATCTATTTCCACCTTCTCTTGGTGCAGGTTTATGATTTTGGAAGCATTCTCTGCAATAAACAGGTCTGTCTTCTTTTGGTTTGAATGGTACTTGACATTCATTTCCACAATCACCACATTTTGCAGTGTGCATTTCTCTGTCTTCTCTATTAAAGGACATATCTAAAAATTGGAAATTATTGTACAGTAATAAACTGTAGGAAAAAACATCTATTGTTATAAAGTAATTAGTCACATTCAGATTATTGGGGATGAAAAAGTATGTCGCCACAAGAATGGTGACAATGTTTGGAGTTTTGATGATTACACTCCTAATTACAATTGCATTAGTAGGCTCCAACATGGACATTATTCTAAAACAAGGGATTGTCTTTCAAGTAAGGGCTGAAATAACAGAGAACCCATCCATTGCAGAGAGTTTCTCATCAGTGAATGAATTTGAAGACTTTATTCAAAATCAGATTAATCAAAGGATAGAGGTTTTAGGGCTTGATGAGCCATGGTATTCACCTCAAAGAATCGGAGTAACAATGTACAAGATAATGTTGTTAGATTTTGGACATGCCACATTTCTCACTAGTGATGCAGGATCCTCAGATGTAAAAGACATATTATTTGAAAAGCTTCCAAGAACAGTTTTGTTGTTTACTACAGCAACTATAATCATATCAGTTATAGGAATTTTTCTAGGGGCTTTATCAAGTAGTAAGGTAGGATCAAGTATTGATAGAATCACATCTAGCTTTGCAATAATTAGTTCTAGTTTTCCTGTATGGTGGATAGGAATGTTAATGATATTCTTATTTGCATTTACATGGCAAATATTTCCTGCAAGAGCAACACCAGACATCCCATCAACAGACCCAGGATATATTGGATCATTACTGCATCATATGGCATTACCATTAATTACAATTGTAATGATTGGATTTGGATCATGGGCATATTTAGTAAGAAATTTCATGGTAGGAATAATGCAAGAAGATTTCATTATGGCAAAAAAAACTATAGGAATTAAACAAAAAAAGATAATCTACACTCATGCATTAAAAAATGCAGCCCCACCAATTGTTACAATATTGGCATTGAGTCTATCAGGATCTCTGGGAGGAGCAATTATCACAGAAGCTGTTTTTGATTGGCCAGGAATGGGAAGATTGTATTTTGAAGCAATTACAGTAATGGACATGCCAGTGATTATTGGTGCAACATATCTACTTACAGTATTTTTCCTAATCAGCATATTCATTGCAGATTTACTTTATGGTTATTTTGATCCTAGGGTGAGGACAGGGCAATGAGTAGTATCAGTCCTCAGGAAATAAAGCAAGAATTCATGAAAAGTAAGATGGGGATTGCAGGCATTACAATTCTTTCAATTCTGATTTTAACATCAATTATTACAATAATTAGCATTCCTGTGGAAACATTTCAAGAATGGAACAACCCAGGAAATTGGATTTCAAATCCCAAAGTTGCGATTCCAATTTGGGTAAATATATTCATGGTTGAAAAAATTCCTGAACATAAAATTTTAGATAGTC
>CALFHG010000110.1 GCA_937875805.1 uncultured Nitrosopumilaceae archaeon | reverse complement strand
ACTACCACGAGGAAGATTATATAGACAAAATGCTAGATACAGCAGCTTATGAAAACGGGTGGGATTAATACCATGATTCATTCAAAAGAATGTATTGAAAAAAATGAAGTTGAATATAACCCAGCTAATCGGGAATGTATTTGTGAAAACGGGTGGGATTAATTCCCATTGGTTTCTTTTTCTTGTATTTGTAAAAATTGCGGTCAATACTTGGAATACCATAGTTCACTTAAACAAAAACAATGTAATGATATTTTAAAGTCTAAAGGCGGCATTTTAGACAGTTATTTTTAAATCCGATACTATATATTATCAAAACTACTCCGTATTATTATGATTACTACAATCAAAGTTGAAAAATCAACTGCTGACAAATTGAAGTTGTCTAAGGTGAAATACATGGCTAAGAAATCAATATCTCACATGAGTAACGATAACTATGTCATGATTTTACTAGGAAAAAATCAAAAATGACAAACAAAACAGGAAACATCAACGAGGTTCTAAGTCAAGTCGATTCAGAATCTGAGGGTGCAATACAGGCTTTATTCTTAGAGCAAGAAATAAGAATAAAATCCGCAACTGTCAAAAGTGGTTCAAAAGGTGAGTATGTTATCATCAATCTAGATGATAGTGATGGAAAAAATCACATAGTACATTCTTCATCAGGTGTTATTGTTGATAACATCAAACAACTTTTACAAGCTGATTTGGGAAAAGTAGAGTTCCCATGCAAATGTGTAGAGAAAAAATCCTCAAACGGAAGAACATACTTAACATTAACTGGAGTTTAATACTCTTATGATGTCAAGTTATATCCAACTCTTTTTCTTTTTACTTATGGGAATAAATTATGTTTAAAGCTCGTGCAGATAGTCCATTAGATAGATTTGTAATTGAAAATCCAAATTTTACTAGAACTGATTTGGAAAATCAATTATCAAGTCTAGGAATCTATACAGGCAAAACGCCTGATAGGAGTATTAATAGAGATGTTTTAAAATATCTTAGAAAAAACTATCCTGAATTTGAAAAATTAACTACCAAAGAAGTAAGAGAATCTAAAGATGAAAGAGTACAGGAAAAATTAGATGGTGGAGATTTACCACCTGATGATGATGTTCAATGGAGAAGAAAATTATTAAAAACTGGCAAAACTTCAAATCCAAAATGGAAAACTTCGACAAATATAGAAGTTTATACTTTTATTAATTCAGATGATGACAAGTTTAATTTTAATTTGTATCAAGAATTGTTTGAAGCTGTACAAAGTGAAATACCATTCATGACAGAAATAGATGATGACGGATATTCAGATAATCTAGTTGAAAGATACGAAATTGAAACTGAATATGAATATCCAACTGCCAATTTAATTATTAATGGTAAAAAAACAGAAGTTATCTTAAAATGATAACAATAGACTATGATTATATCGCATATTCTGAATTAATGCGTAGAGTAGAATTTATTCGAGCTGATCCTATCTGTAAATCCATTGAAATCTATCAAAGTCCTAGCTGCAACGGTTATCATTTGTACATATCAACAACTAGAAAGTTAAATTTCTCACAAAGGGTGCAATATAGAAAATTGTTCAAAGATGACGGACAAAGAATAGTATTTGACTTGTTAAAAGATGAACAATGCAAAGAGGTTTTATTTTCTCAAAGAAGAAACAAGGGAATTATTACAAAAGAGATATTCATACAGCAGGTAGTTTAATTTTTCCATCATGCTTTTTTATGGCGTGTTGTGCCAATGCTAGAGGATAGCAAAATATGTGGCTACAAAATTGACAGGTAAAATGCTGGTGTTTTGGATTAGCGTGTTTAATCTTATATGGACAATTCAACATTATTTTAAATTTCTACCGTCTATTAAATTATTACGCTTTGAATGATAGTAAGTATGGTAATTATTGAACCGATTAAAGCCGCAAGTTTTACCTTAGAAATTGGTAATGTCATTGTATTTGTATTCCTGCAAAACCTGACCAAGAGCCTGTATTATTATTATAATAATAATTAGTGTTAGTAATTGGAAATTTAGCTCCTAAACCTACTCCATCATAGTCTCCTGCTGTATGATGATTTTGGGTAATTAATGTTCCATCAGTAAATCCATAATATGTTGCAACTAAACTTGAATAAGTTTTGAAATGCATAATTACAACTGTTGCAGCTGGTTGATAATACGTAACACCTGACATATTGACATTAACTGGATCTCCTACTGCCATTAGAATTTCCACCCACGAATCGAATTATAAACTGGCTCTCTATCTATGGTAATTTCTGTTATTTCTTTTGAAATGATTTTACCCGTTTCTTTTCCATCTTTATCTAATATGGGAAGATTGACATTGAACGATTCTCTTGGCATTGAATCTTCTTGAGCTTGGCATTTACAATGTTTACAATCTCCTAAAGGAAAAGTTTTTTCAATATCTGACTTGTCACATTTACATTTTAATTTTTTCCATAAAATATCTTTATCATTCATAATACCATTTATGATTAATTTAACCATTATATTTTAACTCCATTGGTAGTATTTAAAATATTATTATTTACACTAAGAACCATTATATTATCCACCATAAACCAACATTTCCCAAATTGGTGAACCACCACCAGCAGCAGCTAACCATGCAACTCCTAAAGGATCTGTTGAATCAGCAGTTAAAACAAAAGTGTCAGCTCCTACAGGATTTCGTATTTCTTCCGTTGAAAAAGTCAAAGTATCTCCTTTAGTTGTGAGAATTGGAACAGCTCCGCCCTGCATACCACCTGACATTATTTCAAATGTTCCTGCAAAATGCCCTCAAGCTTTGCAATACGATTGCATAAATCACGAATTAAAGTATCATTTTTTCTTGAATTGAATAGAGAAATTCCTATCATGGTTGTAAAACCAAGTATAGAGATACCGATAATTAGTTCTTCCATTATTGACCAGCTTCTACAACGTGTCCAATAACATCAACAACTGTTGCAGCTGCTGTTGAAGTTGTCATGCGTAATTTTCCGCCCTGTCTATTTGGGTTTCTTAGCATTGAATCTGGGAAATCATAAACAAAAGTTCCTGCACTTGCAAAGTTTAGTTGTCCAATAAATTTAACATTTGCATTTGCTGAATCTGTCCAAAACAAATCAATTACATTGGCAGCTGCGGCACTTGCAGTAATTTTATAAGCTGCAAAATCATCATCAGAAGCTGAAACAACTAGGTCAACTGTTGCAGCTGCGGCAGAACTAACTCTTGTGTAACTATCTGTATTGAAATTAGGTGAATTTGGTAATGCTTCAAATAATCCTGATTTAGCACCCATAATTGCGTATTCATCTTCATCTTGTGCTGTCCATATAGTTCCCATACCATGAAATCCAATACTTTCTCCTGTAGGAACGTGTACACTCATTGAAGCTAGTGGAATATTGTATAGTTGTATAGATTCGTATGCTCTTAAATCATGTTTATGAAATGCTTGTGCTGAACCAAATCCATGAAAAGTAATATTGATTAATTGTCTTGACAAGTTTGCAAACTGTCCAGTAAATAACATTTTTTCATTTGCACAAACATTTTCTGTATATGATGGAATGTTAATATTTGCACCACCTACGATAATTTCTGTTCCACCACCACCAAAGTTATAAAATCCGTTAAATTCCATGTCTATTTCTTTCCTCTACCCTTAAAAAATGTTCTATACAATGCCAATCCTAACACGATAACAGGTATCAAGGGAAGAACCATTTTATTTTTTCCCCAATAAAAGATAAGCACCTATACCAACTGCGGCTATAGTTGTCATGCTAATAGATGGTAGTAAAGAACCACCTAAATTCTTTGCCCAACATTTTTCTCCAAACCAACCGCAATCTTCATCATCTCCATTTCCACCTGTTGTTGTAGTTCCACCGCCAAAACTTGAATGAGTATGGTTTAGCATAGCCTTACCATCTAGTTTTGCCTGAATAGAATCTCTTTCAGATTTAGCGGCATTAATTTGACTTTGTAAATTATTCAACATTTGTGCATTAGTTTGAATATTAGTTTGATTTTTAAAAATTGTTGGAATTGGTGCATTTGGATTAG
>CALFHG010000109.1 GCA_937875805.1 uncultured Nitrosopumilaceae archaeon | reverse complement strand
TCTTCTAGGTCTATATTTCCTGAATCATCTTGATAAATTAAAAATGCTAGAAATCCAAAGATGAAGATGATAACTATAATACCTAATGCTTTTGCCATTATTCCCCATCTTCATTCTTGACTTTTAGTTTGCGTTCTTTCTGATCATAGTATGTGATGATTGCAATTATGACAAAGGCTATTGCAATAATTCCAATAAGATGATAGAGAGATAGTTCGCCTAGAATATCTCCATCATATAGAACTGCAAATGAATCCCATGTATCATCTAGTTCACATGAATTCGTTTTATTGACATAATGAGTTCCTCGACCACAACCATCTGGATAATTTTCCATTACAATTCTATTATCATCTTTTACAATTAATCCATTTAGTTTATTCTCTTCAATAATTCCATCTAACATGATTTTTGTTTTTTCCTCATCAATTTCATAGATACCAAATTCAGAAACTAGCTTCATTACTTTGCCATCTCGAAATACATAGTTTGGATATTCCCAAAGATATTCACATCTACCATCATCATCACATTCAGCTCGTAATGCCTGTTGTAATTCGGTGTGTAGTTGACTGCTTCTAGTTGCCTCGTTGTATCTAATCATGTTGCCTTTTTCGGTTTCTGTGTATATGCGAATTGGAGTATCTTCAAACTGGACTGTTCCGTTAGTCATTTGACCGTATAGTTCTGGAGTCATGTTTGGTTCTTGTGCATATACACTAAGTAATGAAAATGAACCAATTAACAGAACTGCTATAATTGAGAATGATGTGAGATAATATCTTGTGCTAGGATATGGATTTTGTGGATTCATTGGGAATCCTCTATCTTTTGTTTCTCTTTGAATGTTGCATTTGCCAATATGCAGTATGCAGAAGCAATAGTGTTTAGAATATTTGCTTTTTGTTGATAGAAATCTTGGTGTAATAGTGAAGGTAATTTTGAGATATCTCCGTTTAGTCTTGTTGCTAGTTGTTCAATGGACATTTCTTTGAATGATAGTTTCTCATGGTCTTGTCTAATTGTAATGATATCAAGAACTTCTCTAGTTAATTGTGTCAATGGATAATTAATTTCATCTATAAGATCATCAGGATTTAGTGTCAATGAAAAATTATGCCTAAACTGACTAGTTAAGGATTATTACAAAAGTTTTATCAGTTCTGTGAGGGCGATATAGGTCAATGGGATTCTAATCATCTCTCCTAGAAATACTACTGCAAATAATTTTAATGGATTTGCTCTTTTGTGTCCTAGATATCCCATTAAAGCGTCAGGTAATGGAGGGATAACTATTGAGATTGATGGTATTACAAGGAATAACCATATTCCGTATTTGTGGAAAATGTGTTGTTCTGTTAGGTTTCTTTGTTTTTTAATTTTCTTGTGGACTTTGTGGAAATGTTTTCCAGCATAGTAAACTATAACGTGAGAAATAAATGCACCAATTCCGATTACAATAGCGATATTTAGAATCATTGATGGAGATGAATCAAGTGCCAGGATTCCTAGTGCTATTGGTTCTGAAGGAACTGGAAAGAATGGAATTACTGAAGTTAGAAAGACTGCAAGGAAACCTAGTTCATTAAACCATGAAGGTAATGTGAATGAGATTTGATTAGCGATAGATTGTAAAGTCATACAGTTTCCACCTTAACTATGTGTTCATTTGTTAATTCCTTTGATTTTAATTTTCTAATATCTTTTAAACGTGGAATTGATTGTGTATGTTTTCTGTCAATAGTTAGTAATACCCCATTATTCCCTGCATGGGCGATAGCTTGTTCTTTAGAATCAGTAGTATGGATATGTCCTTTTGTAAAATCTGCTCTCATGTTCCTTCCATCTGAAGTTATAATTCCTGATTTTTGATAATCATTCCATTGTTCTT
>CALFHG010000108.1 GCA_937875805.1 uncultured Nitrosopumilaceae archaeon | reverse complement strand
TTTTAATATTTTTTTAGGAGTTCTAATTGTATCTAATGCAGTAGATCCAAAAACAGTAAGCATTTGATAAAAAATTAATTTTGATGTATAAATTCTCTTGCTTGTTCTTCTGTTGGATAGTAAATAAATGGAACATCTAATGATGTAATTAATAGATCATATTTTGTTACACCTGAAATTTTTACTGAATGTGCTTCATCTGAATTAACATCTGTATGAAAAGTCCCCTTCACAAAACTACTATCTAATGGTTGTAAAGTAAATGACTCTAGGTTACCTTTTCCGATAATTTCATCATTAGAAATTATAAAAAATTCAGTTTCTCCTGCAGTTAATATCAACAATGAAGGATTTTTAAATTCTAATTCAATATTATAATTTGAGCCTTTTTCATTTTCATTTAATAATTCACTCTGATTGATGCTTACTCCAATTTGTGATACAGATGCATATTGTGAATATCCAAAAATACTCATGCCTAATAGAACTAGAACAACAATGCCTGCTTTCTTAGAAGATTTCATGACTAGTTTTTACAAATTTACATTTAACTTGGTAACAAAAAAATGCCAATAAATTGTGTAAAAGTTTTGATCTAATCTTAGATCTCCTTAGAGCTAGCAGAATAAATCAGAATTAAATGATTAATGAATAGTGGCTAGAATTAAACTCAAACTAGGGGAAAACGAAATTGAAGTTGACTCTCGAGATTTCTATGTAGATAACCAAACTTTAGGTGAAATAATTAATGATATTTCTCAACATTTACCTGAAAATCAAACTAAAATTGTATATGAAACAGAAACTAAATCACCAACTGAAGTTGAACATTCTGCTCAATTTGGTCTGGAATATCTAGATGATGCTGAAGCATATGAACCTGAATTCAATGAACCAAAATACATTACTTCACATGAGATCAAATCAAAATTAAGAATTTTAGAAACAGGCAAATTCTTTGATTCTCCTAGAACAGTGACTGAAACTGTTCAACAACTTAGAGAGTATGGTTGGGCTGCTGGTCCATTAGATGTTTCAAAAGCCTTGGCAAAAATGGCTTCTAACAGAGAAATAATGAAAAATTCTAAAGAAAATCGTACTCATTATTTTGTTGAAGAATCATTAATAGCTAATTAGAAAGATAATTACACTTTTCACATTTTGAAAAAATTTCTCCATCTAAATGATCAAAATGCGTTTTACATTGTTTACATGTATGATGCATGTCAAAATACCCATCCTTCTCAACTCTTCCAATTCTATTTGATTCTAGATCTGTGCTTTTGCACTTTATACAATGGCAACCACATTCAATTTTCATAATTATTCTCAGATAATGTATGTATAGTTGAAATGACTATACAAAGTATTGGAAAAAAAAAGAGAGATACCAATAGAAATTGATGATCATTTCAAGCTTTTTGGAAAGGAACCATGGGAAGTTGAGTATGGTGAAAAATGTGCAGTTTGTAATATTCGTATTGATGAATATGGTTTCTGTTCTTGTG
>CALFHG010000107.1 GCA_937875805.1 uncultured Nitrosopumilaceae archaeon | reverse complement strand
CCTGAAATTCAAATTACTGATGCAGAGTCTACAGACACTTATCCAAAATTTAAAAATCAAAATCCTCAAACATTATTTTATACTCTAATTGCTCAAGACGCAGAAATTGAAGTATCTCCCGGTGTAAGATCAACTGTGTGGACGTATAATGGAACCGTTCCTGCACCTACACTTAGATTTAGTGAAGGAGATGATGTCACAGTAAAATTTGTAAATGAAACCCCTTATGCCCACACCATTCATTTTCATGGAACTCATGATTCTGCAAATGATGGTGTGTTTCCACAGATAATGCCTGGAGATGAATACACGTATCACTTTGTAGCAGAAGAATCTGGTCTATTCATGTACCACTGCCATGCATTTCCAACATCTGAACATGTACGAATGGGAATGTTTGGAGCAATGATTATTGATCCTGCTATACGTCCAATGGATCCTGCAAGAGAATATTTCTTTACTCTAAGTGAATTTGATCCAAATAACGCGTTAGAATACTTTACAGAATATTACATGATTAACGGATATGCAAATCAATACATGGATAATCCTATCCAAGTTGTAAAGGGTGAATTAGCTAGATTCTATGTTGCTGGAGTTGGAGGAGTATTACAATCACCATTTCACGTACATAGTACAATTTTCAAAGTGTATCAATCAGGAATTTTATGGAACGAACCATACTTTGCACAAACTCATCTTATTGGAAATGGGGATACTGCAATAATTGAAGCACAGTGGGATGAACCTGGAACATATCTTTTCCATGTCCATGGTATACAAGAAGAACGCGGTTCTATGGCAATAATTGAAGTGCTTGAAGATGATTCATCATTGTTGGCAATTCAAACTCCAAGTAACAATGAGGGAAGTTATTCAATGATAAAATGGCAAGAAGATTTGATAATGTCTTTGGAACAACCACAACTAATTTCCTATGAAAATTTAGGTGAAACTACAGTTATTAATGCTGCCAAAATTCAAACTGATCAGGTATCTATTGTAAAAGATTCTTGGAATCCTGATATTGTGGAATCTTACAACCCATTAGCAATTGAAATTGATTCTGGAACTACTGTAACTTGGTCTAATGATGATTTTGTTGCACATACTGTAACTGATGTTAAAAAAACATTTGATTCTGAATTTATTCAATCTGGAAATACATGGAGTTATACATTTGATGAGACTGGAGAATTTGATTATTTTTGTACTTTACATCCTTGGATGAAAGGTTCAATTTATGTAAAATAATATTCCAAGTAAAATAATTAGAAATCACCTGGTTACGATTGTTATTTTAATTCATGTGCATTGTCTTGCAGTGCAGTCTAATCCATTATATCTAATTTTGAACCTGTTTTT
>CALFHG010000106.1 GCA_937875805.1 uncultured Nitrosopumilaceae archaeon | reverse complement strand
GTGAATTTAGATTGTGAGTTTAGATTGTGATTGTTATCATGTGTGGGATCAATGTGTAGAATTGTACAGTTTAATTGTGAGAGAATAATGTCACATCTGCATGTATAATTTAAAAAATAAAAATTCGAGGTTAGTAAATTGAGTAAAGAATCATCTGCGATCAATCCTGCAAGTCTGGAATACATCCAAGTAAATCCTGAGGATCATTATGTTCGTGAAGTACCGGCATATCATGAGATTAGAAACGAGTTTAAAATCTACGATGGATTACTAGCAAGTAGAAAACCACTATTAATTCAGGGACCAAAAGGAATTGGCAAAACTCTCAGTATTGCAAAATGGGTATCAAAGAAACCAAAAATGCCATTTATCCAATACGATTGCAGTGAGGGAACAAAAGAAAGTAACCTCATTGGTCGCTCTATAATTCACAAAAGTGGAACTACACCATTCAAGCTTGGTGTAATCCCTACAGCAATTGAACTTGCAAACAAAGCAAAAATTGCAGTTTTATGTCTTGAAGAAGTTGGCTCACTAGCACCTGCCATGCAAAAATTGCTTAATCCTCTACTTGATTGGCGTTCTGGATTATACGTTGATGCACTTGATAAAACATTCCACTTGGAAGATGATGCAAAACTAATAGTTTTTGCAACAAGCAACCCAAGTAATAACAGCGGAATTTATGAATTAAACCAAGATCTAAAAAGTAGATTTGCAATTTGGAACTGGAATTATCCAGAGACAAAAGATGAAATGTCAATGGTAAATTTAACTGACATTCCAAAAGAATTCTCAAAAGGCATATTCCTGCTAGCAATGGAAACAAGAGCCCTTGAGAAAAATGGAAGTTTAGATTATGCCATATCAACTCGAGAGATGTGTGATGCATTTCACCTGTATCGTAGTTACAAGTCAGTGACTGGAATTAATGCAGAACAACTAGTTCTAGATTTAAAAATTCTAGGAAACTATGATGCAGAGGATCAAATTGATACAATAAAGTCCCGCATAGAGAGCATCTTTGGTAAAGCAATGTTTGACGTATCTAAGAAAAGTCAATAATGTTTCTGATTTTAGAAAGTAATAATCTA
>CALFHG010000105.1 GCA_937875805.1 uncultured Nitrosopumilaceae archaeon | reverse complement strand
GCCACAAAAGGATATGCATTTGAAACTAAAAGAATTATCATGGCTCCTAACACTTATCCTAAAAAATGGCGAACAAAACCTACTCCTCCAAAGGATTAAAAAATCAAGAATTATTTTAAAAGAAATTGTTAGCAAAAAGTCTTGTACTCTTTATTGGCGTTGGTTTAGTTGCCGGTCTAGTTTTCGGGATATATCTTATTGATGTAAAAAATACCAGTCAATTAGTTTTTGTTGAAGGCTCTTCAATTTCTATAGTTACTGAAAAATCTGATTTTAAAAAAGGTGAGGAGATAACTATTCAAATTGTAAATTCTGGAACTGTCCCCCTGACATTCTCTGATGCCTCTTATGGTCTACGAATAACTGGATTATCTGGGATTTTGATGTATTCTTCTTGGATTTCATCTGAGGAAATTAACTCTGGTTTAGATCCTGGTGAGGAAGTAAGTTTCTCATGGAATCAAATTAAAAATGATGGAGATGCAGCATTGGAAGGTCTTTACAAAATATCTGTCAATGGAATGGATAATGAAGGAAATAATGTAGAAAAATCAACTACAATAACAATCTGGAAGTAATTTATCACAACACAAGTAACATAATTTATAATCACATTTCATCGAATACATTTGTCGCAAGACTTGTGCCGGGGTCGCCTAGCCTGGTAGGGCGCGCGCCTGGAAATTGTTTAACCATAAAGCGCGTTCTCGCAAGGGAACGGGAGTTCAAATCTCCCTCCCGGCGCCATTTTTTATAATGTTAATGTAATTTTATGTTGTTTTTGAGTCTGAAATAGTATTCACAACAATACTTGTTTTGTATATTTTATTTAATTTCACATATAGAAATTCAAACAAGTCAATGGCTTTCTATGGCAGCAAAGAAAAAAGCAGCAGCTAAAACAACAACCAAAAAAGCTTCAAAAAAGAAATAGCCTTTTTAAATTTGAGGATTAACAGTCCTCTTTTTTTTATTTCAAAATTATGAACTTAAACCTGTTAAAATTTAGAATTAATCGTTCATCTAGTTTATATCTTGAAATGCCAACTCACATTTGCTATGAGCTACTCTCCAAAAGTTCAAGATGATTATGATGGTTTCGAAGAAGACGTCGATCTGGAATCTGACTATGATTTTGAGGACTAAATATGAAATGTCAATGTAACATCAATACATTGTGTTTATTCCATTACATTACAAATAATCCTACTTCGATAAAACCAAAAAAATGAATGTGGTAATCCTATGAGTGATAATAATTCTGACAATAATGACGATTCAATTGAACAAAAATTTGAGAATCTGTATCCTAACTATGACTATTCATTAGAATCATCATATAATGAAAAAGATACAAGAAAAAGAAAAAGAATGAAAACTATGTATTGATATTATTCATTACTACAAAAATTATAAACTTGAGCCTGTTAAAATTTAGAATTAATCGTTCATCTAGTTTATATTTTAAAATTTTAATTCACACTTGCCGTTACAAGGTTTGTAGGCAAAACCTAGTTGGTAAATCCATACGGAAAGAAAAACCTTCAATCAATCCTCTAAATTGATTTAAACTTGATATATTAATTCATTATTCAAGAAATACTATTTTCAAAGTATAGATTTAATTTTCTAATATTGATAAGTTTACAGATGTTCTTTAGATGTGGAGGGTGAGTACTCACATGGATTAATTTTGTATGTTCACACCTAATTCTAATTAGAGTGTCAATGTGATCTGGCAAATTTCTCCTGATATTATCACATCACTTTGTGATGTTTTGATATGTGTTTGAGAACAGCATGCTTTATGACTGTCTAATTCAGAGAGAAATGAAATGGAAACAACTTTTGAATCTTTGGAAATTACTCCACTTGAGTGGATATCGATTAATCAGTTTCTACATGAAGTAAAAAAGATTGATTCTCAGTGTGTATCAGTTTACTATCCGTATGGAAAGGGACAAGACACAATATCACTATTGCAGGAAACAAAGAGAAATGAAACTTTTGAAAAAATTGAATTAAAAATTGAAAATAAAATTACTGAACTAAAAAAAAACCCTGTCTCTGTAGGAAAATTTACAAAAACACTGTGTATCTTTGGATGGATAAAAAACGGCAAAGTTGTTATCAAAGTGATTGGCACTTCAAAAAAACTACCATACATCTACATGGCAAGCAAAAAACCATTCATCAAACCATTCAATGATATTTTGAAAACTAATTATGATGTTTTACTAGTAACACTAGATCAAAAATCTGCAAAAATTCAAAAATTTCATGGCAGCCAAATAATTCAAGAATCGAAATTTGGGATTGATTTGCAAGGTAGACACAAAAAAGGAGGACAGAGCCAGGGAAGATTCCTTCGAGCAAGACAAACCAAAATTCATGTCTTCTTTAAAAAAATAGCAAACAAAGTCAAAGAAATGGATTCAAATTCTTCACTAATTCTATTGGGCGGAATTGGTCCTGCAAAAACAGAATTTTATGATGAACTCAATTCAGAATTGGTAAAAAAATGTAGATTTGTAGAAAATTTATCATTTTCAACTTCGATGAAGGACATCAATGCAAAAATAATCTATCACTTGTATCAGCATAGACAAAAACATGTTGTAGAATTAATTGAAAAATATGAAGAACTAGTCAAAAACGGATTAACTGCTAAAAGAAATGATGTGATTGACAAGGCACTGAAAATGGGTGCAGTAGATACCCTTATTGTTTCTGCAAATTATCATACTAATTCACAATTCAAAAAAATTATGAAAATGTTGGAGGTTGCAAAAAACACTTCCTCCAAAATAGAGTTTGCAGTTTCTCCAAAAATAATAAAAAAATTGGATGTTGATAACTCTGTTTTGGCAATTCTTAGATATAAAATAAAATAATCTCAGTTTATTCTCTGGATGCTAATTTACTCTAGTTTTTCTATAATTTTTGAGAATTTCCATGGGCCACAATCTGCATCTTCCTCTTCATTGGTAAATAATCCTGTTTTGTGTAGGTGATTTACAATATTTGCTGAAAACGGTAATGCCCCTGTAGCTCCTGGTGAATTGTAATTTAAAATGTGAAATGATGCATCATCTTCTACTTGAATTACATCTGGTACAAATTTTCCATTTTCATCAATAATTGATGATCTTATTCCTGCTGTACCTTTTTCAGTTATTTTATTTGCATCTATTTTTGGCAAGAATTTTTTTACTCTATCAACCATTGCCGTTTTTGACATTGATGATTGTATTTCATTCATTGCAAGTTCTTGAAATTGTTTATCAAAAATTGCTTTTCTTGCACCGGAACCTAACATCTCTAACATTTTTGGAATGAATTCTTTGATATTTTCTGATTTGTTATATCCATATGGACTAAAAACTGGAACTGCATTTGGTCCAATTTCACAACTGCCATCTACTCTGAGAATCCAATGTGGATCTAAGAATGGATAATCTGGAAATTCAGGAACTGAATATACGCTGGATTTTGTAAGATTGTTGTATTTGCTAGGAACTCTCCAATACTCTCCTCTAAAATGTACATCTGTAACTTTTTTTGCCACTCCGATGTCATGTGCAATATCTACAGCCTCCCCCCCTGCAGCATTGATTAAAAATTTTGCATAAATCTCATGGTCTCCGTTTAATGTAATTGCCCATCTATCTTTTTCTTTTTTTATTTTTGTAACTCTTGTATCTAACAAAAATGTTGTACCGTTTTCTTTACTGTCTTTCATTATTGAATTTGTTAGTATGGAATAATCTGTAGATGCATCTTTGTAAACACATAATGCTGATTCACATTTTATTTCTGGTTCTATTTTTTTTAATTCTTCTTTGTTTAACAACTCTATGTCTTTATCTTCTAAACCATTTTGTTTTCCCCATTTAAGATATTTTTCAAGAACATTGATTCCTTTTTCATCTAAAGCAACTTCAATAACTCCATCTTTTTTAAATGGCAATTTTTTTAATTTTGCATACACTTCCCACATTTCATATCCTTGAAAAGCTGATTTTGCAAATAATTTTTTCTTTTCTGGATTGTATAGATATGGGGCATGAACTTTTCCTGTATTTCTTCCACTTGTATGAAACGCAACATTGTGAGCTTGTTCTATAACTGCTATTTTTTTGGATTTATTTAGAAATGATAAAAAATATGATATGGATGTTCCAAGTATACCTCCACCAATAATTATTACATCAAAACTATGTGCCAATAACTTTCAATTTTTATTTAATTTAGTTGATAATAAATTGAATCTGTAACAATCAAGATTAATATCCAATAAAATTCTAAATCCAACTGTGTTACCTGATAAATGCTCAGTATTGGAAGAAAAAAAACAATGTGTAAATCCTCCTGAATTTATCGTATCAATTATTTCAGGAAATGATGAATATATGGTAGCAGTAACTTGTCAAAAACACAAACATGTTGTTTCAGGTAAAATAGACCTTTTACAAAATGAAGGCAAAATACATGAAGGAAAAGTTAGTTTTTCACTTGTAAAAGCAATTGGAACTGATTGTGTTCATGGCGATACTGATGATTTTGTCCAAATTGACATGAATCGTTCCAAAAATTGAAATAAATCTATTTTTAAGAATTCTCATTGCTTTTAGAATTATTATCTGATTTGGTAAAAATTAATGATGTTTTATTCATCATAAAAAATAATGGTACTACAAGTGAGATTAGAAGCAACTCACTTAGTATCAAACAAAAAGAAAAATGGATTACTATTGGTGATCATACTGGTCCTGCACACATGCACGTTAATTCAGAGTTGATAAAACGTGCAGAATTTGTTGAAGAGCAAAAACCTGAGAAAATTAGTTTTAGTGTTAGATTCTTTAATGAAAGCGATGAACGTGTTCTTGCAGCATTTTTTACAAAAATGTATGATGATTCTAAAGAATTAGTTACTGAAAGAAAAAAACTCTATGATCAATTAAACCAAAAATTTACTTCCAAAATTCAATTTTAAAAAAAACTTGTCTGAAAAAGACAAGGAAATTTTTATTTATTCTTTAGATTCTTTTTCCTTTTTATCTTTTTCAGACTGTAGTTTAGCTAATTCTAATTCTTCATTGGTATGTTTGAATTTTTTCATTCTAATTTGATGTTATAATTTAGATATAAAAACTGCACATTTAATGGGATTCTAACCCATGCGTGAAGGTCAGTATCCTACTGAGTGGATTGGTTTTTTCCCATTAATTCCTAAATTCAAGTTTTTTACAGTAATTTCTGCCATTTTGATTCTTGTTTCTTTAGTTGAACTTCCAATATGTGGTGCAAGTACAATATTTGGTAATTTCACTAATGGATGATTTTTTTTAATTGGCTCTTTATCAAATACATCCAAACCCGCACCTGAAATGATTTTTCTCTCTAATGCAATAGCAAGATCTTTCTCATTAACCACTTTTCCCCTTGATGTATTGATTAGAAATGCTGTTTTCTTCATTTTTCTAAAAATTTTCATGTCAAATAGTCTATCTGTTTCTTTTGTATGGGGCACATGTATTGAAAGAAAATCACTTTGGGTGATTATCTTTTCAAATGATACGTATTTTGCACCAAGTGATTTTTCTTTAGATTTTGTAACTGGTTTTCTGTTATGGTATATGATTTTCATATCAAATGCCTTTGCTCTTTTAGCAAGCGTGCTGCCTATTCTACCGAGACCTAAAATCCCTATTGTTTTTCCTTGAAGATCTACTCCGACATAATCAAATGCTCCGTAGATATCTTTCCATTTTCCTTCTCGAATGATTCTATCTCCTTCAGTAA